>JAYVGK010000393.1:0-7194 GCA_043772215.1 Acidimicrobiales bacterium
CAAGGCCGCCACATCAGACACCAAGAACCAGTGATGACGTTCCAGCCACCCCAACGGGTCCGGAGTGTGCCAACTTCCGATACGGCCACCGGACAGCAACGGGAGGGTGAGCCGGCCTAGGTGACCAACCGGCGGTGAGTCGGTGAGCGTGCCCCCTTCTTGACCCACGAACAACACACTGGACAAGAACCTGGTGACTCCTGGCGCCAGCAAGTTGATGGCCACACCCGACACGGCATGATCCACGTTGAACGTGATGGTGGTGAGCGCGTGTAGGCCACCTCCCAAGGCTCCCATGAAGGCCCCCCCGAAGAGGGCCCCCCACGGGCCGAAATGCCAGCCGAAAAAGCCCGCGCCCCAGGTCCCCAGCGCCATCATTCCCTGCAGGCCGATGTTGACAATGCCGGCCCGTTCGGCAACGAGACCACCCAGACCGGCCATGGCCACAGGCACTGCCAACCCGATGGCACCCCCGAAGGTGCCACTGCCGGTGAGGCCAGGAGCGTCGGTGAACATGCGCGCCGCCGCCAGCATCACCATGGTGGCCAGCCCCAGTGCTGCAGCAGTGGTGCCGGGTGACAAGGACCTGAGCCCCACCAATTTCCTGGGTGCTGCCATCACCGCATTCATGCGACCACCGCCACTCCCGGTACGGCAGTACGCCGCGCCGCTTCTCTGATGGTGGCCGCTTGGGTGCGACGTCTCACCACTTCATACGAGATCACCGCAGCCACCAGCAGCGTGCCTTGGAGGATCTGGCCGATCTCTTGCGGAATGTCCACGGTGACCAAGCCGCGTGACCCCTGTTCGATGGCCGCCACCACAAACGCGGAAGCGGCAATGCCACCGGGAGAGTTGCGTCCCAACAGCGCCACGGTGATGCCGGTGAAACCCAACAGAGCAGGAAAGCGGTCCCCGTACTCGTACTGCTCGCACAACAGCACCGACATGGCTGCCAGGCCAGCCAGTGCGCCGGAAAGCGCCATCGTGGTGAGCACCATGCGCTTTGGGTCAACCCCACTGGACCGCGCCGCCGCCGCGTTGAGCCCCGAAGCCCTGAGGTCGAACCCGAACCGGCTGCGATAGATGAGGACATAGAACGCCACGCCCACCAGTATCGAGATCACCAGATAACCCTGCAGCGACGTGTTGGACGGAAGGTGGTAACCCACCAGCCGCAATAGGCGGTTCAGGCTGGGGATGCGGCTGTCCTCGGCAATCGTGCGGGTATGAGCGGTCATCACATCGGCCTTGTCGCGAAACTTGGTACGCAGCAAATAGCCGATGAGCCCCGCCGCCACGCCGTTCATCATGATGGTGGCCACCACCACGTTCACCCGCCGGGTGACGTTGAGAACACCGGGGATGAAGGCCCACGCACTGCTGGCGGCACATGCCACGATGACCATGATGAAGATGTTGATGGGACCGGGAAGGTGCAGAGCCCCGCCCACCGCTCCAGCGAACAAAGCCCCTATCTGATACTGGCCATTGGCCCCGATGTTGAACAGGTTCATCTTGAACCCCAACGCCACCGCACAGCCCATGACGTAGTAGCGCCCGCCGTAGTTGAGCACCGTGACCAAACCATCGGCACCGTCCACATTGGCCCACATGGCTTGATATGCGCGCAGAGGGTTGTGACCGCTCACCAGCAGTGCCGCCGAGGCAATGATGAGCGACACTCCCAAGGCCATGGCGGGCGCCGTGAGGGCACGACGCGCCGATGCCAACCTCACGCCGTCGCTCCGGCGTGAGCACCAGTCATGTAGGAACCCAGCTCGGTGGGAGTGATGGTCTGGGGATCAAGGGCGGCCACGATGCGCCCTCGCAGAATCACCAGAAGACGATCGGAAAGGCCAATGAGCTCATCCAGGTCGGCCGACACCAACAGCACTCCCAGACCCTCGGCGCGCGCCACCCGTAGCGACTCCCACACTGCGGCTTGGGCACCAACATCGATGCCCCGGGTGGGATGCGCAGCGATGAGAACCTTGGGTGCTGCGGTCATCTCCCGACCCACGATGAGCTTCTGCTGATTGCCACCCGACAGGGCATAAGCGGCCACATCCACGCCAGGTGTCCGTACGTCGAAGTCCTGCACGATCTGGTCGGTATGACGCCGCAGTCCTACGCGATCTATCCACGCCCCCTTGGCCGCCGGTGTCTGGGTTTGGTGGCCGAGGGCAGCGTTTTCCCACAACGGCGCAGACAACATCAGCCCATCGTGGTGGCGATCTTCGGGGATGTAGCCAAGGCCCTGCTCGCGCCGTACCCGTGTACCCACGCCGGTCATGTCCAGACCACCGAGTTCGATCCGACCACTGCTGGGCACCTTTACGCCCAGGATGCACTCCAAAAGTTCGGTTTGGCCGTTGCCTTCCACCCCGGCGATGCCCACGATTTCCCCCCGCCTGACCTCCAGACACGCGTCATCGAGGATGGCCCGGGTTCCGTCGCGCAATGTGAGGTTGGACACCACCAGCGCCTTCTCGTCGCGCACGGTGGAAGCACCAGTGGCGGGTTTGGGCAATTCACTACCCACCATCAGCTCGGCCAATTGACGCGCCGTTATCGTGGACGGGTCTTGGACTTCGGCCACCGTCTTGCCTTGGCGAATGACGGTGATGGCGTCAGCCACCGACAGCACCTCGTCGAGTTTGTGGGAGATGAAGATCACCGTTGACCCGCTCGCCACCAGTTCTCGCAATGAGGCAAACAGTTCCTCTACCTCTTGGGGCACCAACACCGCCGTTGGTTCGTCGAGGATGATGATACGGGCGCCGCGATACAGCACTTTGAGAATTTCCACCCGCTGACGCGACCCCACTCCGAGATCTCCAATCACTGCGTCGGGATTCACATGCAGGCCGTAGCGGGTACTCAACTCGCTCAGTCGGCGGCGGGCTTCGTTGCGATTGAGGCGTAGCGATGATCCAGGCTCTTGGCCCAGCACCACGTTTTCCCACACTGTGAGGTTGTCGGCCAGCATGAAGTGTTGGAACACCATGCCGATGCCCACCGCGATGGCATCTCGGGGTGACCGGAAATGCTGCTCCACGCCGTCGACTTCGACCGAGCCCTCGTCGGGGCTATGAGCCCCGTAGAGAGTTTTCATCAGTGTTGATTTGCCCGCCCCGTTCTCGCCGACGATGGCGTGGATGGTGGCGGGGCGCACCGTGAGGTTCACCCCGTTGTTGGCCACCACTCCCGGGAAGCGCTTCACGATGTCGCGAAGTTCAATGGCGGGGGGCGGGGAGGACATGGGTGACTCTTCTAGCAGAAATGAATCTGGCGGGGTCAGCGTTGCGCCGACCCCGCCAGATGAGACACACCGAAGTTCACCAACCCCGGTGGGTCAGATCACAGCAGTCACATCACACTGCTCACGGCTTCGTGGGCACTACCACCTTGCCAGAGATGATCTCGGCTTTGGCTGCCTCGAGTTGGGCCTTGATGTCGTTGATGGCCGGGTTTGATGTGGAGTAACCCACACCGTCACGCTTGAGGTCAAAACGTGACTCACCGGACAACGGCTTACCCGCCACATAGGCCTTGATGGCTTCGTAGGTGGCAACGTCCACTCGCTTGAGCATCGAGGTGAGGATGTACTCCTGGCCGTTTTCGGGCTTCACGGACTTGTACTGATCGCTGTCCACACCAATGGCCCAGATTTCGCCGGGCTTCTTGCCCGACTCCTTGGCTGCCGTGAACAAGCCGGCGCCGCTGCCGCCAGCGGCGTGGAATACCACGTCGATGCCGCTGTCGTACATGGCCTTGGCAATGACCTTGCCCTTGGCTGGGTCATTGAATCCAGAGAAGTCCGGCGGCTCACTGACGTACTTGGACTCCACGGTGACCTTGGCGTTGGCGGCCTTGGCGCCAGCCACATAGCCAGCCTCGAACTTGGCGATACCGTCCGTACGAACGCCGCCGATGAAGCCGAGCTTGCCGCTCTTTGACTTCAGCGCCGCGGCATAGCCAACGAGGTAGCTGCCCTGCTCTTCGGAGAACAGCAGGGACACGGCATTGGGGGAGGCGATGACATCATCAATGATGGCGAAGTTGGTGCCCGGGTTGGCTTTGGCAGATGCGCCGCAGTCTTTGGTCCACAAGAATCCGACACATACGATGAGCCCGGTTTTGTTGGAGATCAATGTCTTCACGCGGTCAGGACGGTCGGCGTCGCCGGTGGGGGCGGACTCCGTGTACTTCACTGTTTTGAATTTGCTCTTGGCTTTGTCGAGGCCAGCGGCGGCTGCGTCGTTGAACGACTTGTCGCCACGACCGGTGATGTCGAACAGCAATCCAACCGACTTGGTGGCGGCCTTCTTGGCGGTCTTCTTCCTGGCCGCAGCATCTGCAACGGGACTGAAAGCGAGGGTGACAGCTACTGCGGCGCTGAGGCCGAGCAAAGCCCTCCGGTGGCTCTTCATGTGGATTTCCTCCTGGGTGACAGCACTCGAGCGTCCCCCAAAGGGAACAGCCGACTGCGGGGTGGGTGGGCAGTGGCAGCCCGGTTGGTGCGGCGACGCTACCGCAGCGGATCGACGGGGTCGAGCGCCGTTTCAGGCCCATTTCGGACAGTTTCTGTCCCCACCTACGCGTTGAGTGGGTTTCCATTGCTCAGTTCAGAGCAGAGAGCATCCAACACCACGGCCACGGCGCGCGGACCGTCAGCCGTCACCACCACTTCCACAGTGGCCGCCGCCAGGTCCGCCCATGGGCGAGTGTCCGCGTGGGTCATCCCGCGCGTAAACGCACCTGCGGTCTCCACCACCACATGCAGTCGCTGCATACTGAACAGCTCTGGATGGGTGATGGCCATCACTGCACACGGATCGTGTAGCGGGGCAGGAGCAGCGTAGGCGGCGTCCCCTGTGAGCCCCCGGGTCCGTGCTGAGTACCCCTGGTAGAAGTGCATGAGCTCAGCGCAAAATTGAGATGTATCGCTGCCGTGCGCGCTGAGCGCATCGGCGAACCGACCATCAGCGGCCACTTGGTGGGTGAGGTCCAACCCACACATCCGCAGCGGCGCGCCCGAAGCGAACACCTCGGCGGCCGCTTCGGGATCGAACCAGATGTTGAATTCGGCGGCACTGGTGACATTTCCGTGGGTCAATGATCCACCCATGACGGATATGCCCGCCACCCGAGATGCAATGTCTGGTGCCCTTCGTAACGCCAACGCAATGTTGGTGAGCGGACCGATGGGCACCAACCACAGGCCTTCTTCGCTGCGCACCGTGTCGATGATGAAACTCACCGCATCGTCGCCGTCGGCGCCGCGAGCAGGGGTACGTGGCAACGGGCCGTCGAGGCCGCTGCGTCCGTGGGGCCCAGTGGCGAATCCCCCACTCGTTCCGTTGAGGGGCCCCGACGCACCACTGTGCACCGCCACCGCACCCAGACCAAACAGTTCCGTGGCGATGAGGGCGTTGCGGGTGGTGTTCACCAAAGGCGAATTGCCGGCCACCGTGGTGATGGCCACGATGTGGCAGTGACGGGCGGCCACCCCGATGGCCAGTACGTCGTCATGACCGGGGTCGCAGTCAATCAGTACTCGGGGACGAACTCGAGCGGACTCGGTGTTTGCGTTCATTGCGCCGGAAGGTCGACGGGGCCGAACGAATCGGGCAGCAACTCGCACATCGGTTTGACTCCGGCAATTCCCATCACGGCCAGATCCGGACCGCCGTGTTCCATCAACAGTTGACGGCAACGTCCGCACGGACTGAGGACAGTGCCGTCACCGTCAACGGCCACCAGTGCCACCAAACGCCCTCCCCCGCTGAGATGGAGTTGCCCAACCAGGGCGCACTCGGCACACAGGGCCAGTCCGTAAGAGGCATTTTCCACGTTGCACCCGATGACCACCCGTCCGTCATCAACCGCAGCTGCTGCACCCACTCGTAAGCGCGAATACGGTGCGTATGCGTGCTGAGCGGCCTCAGTGGCACGAGCCACCAACCGGGGCCAGTCGATGTCAGCCACCAACACGCTCACGATCCCGATCACCAATCACCGCATCCACCTCTACCTCTACCTTCCACGCTGGGTTCAGCAGTCCTGCCACCACCAGCATGGTGTTGGCCGGGCGGATGTCGCTGAACAACTCGCCATGTATCCGTTCCACCACCCAAGCATCGTCTCGATCGGTGAGATACACGCGAGTGCGCACCACGTCCTCCAATGAACCACCCGCCTCCATCAGGGCCTTCTCCACTATCTCGAAGCACCGGCGTAACTGCGACAGCGCATCGGGGGGAGCAGTGCCATCAGGGTTCACAGGGCATGTACCGGACACGAACACCATGTTGTCCACTCGCACCGCTCGGCTGTAGCCCACGATGAGTTCGTAGGGGAGGCCCGACGAGATCCGCTGTCGTTCAGTCACGGGCGCACGTTAGGTGCTGCAGTGGTGGCGCAGGCGCGCATCGTGGCTACCCGGTGCGAGAATCGCCGCATGCCCGTACCGCTGTCTTCCCAGATCATCCGGCGTGCCCCCAAGGTCTTACTACATGACCATCTCGATGGTGGTCTACGCCCCTCCACCATCGTGGACCTGGCCGCCGAGGTCGGCTACACCGGTCTTCCCACCATGGATGTGGCCGATCTCGAAGCCCAGATCCGCATCGGTGCCGACCGCAAGGATCTGGCGCTCTATCTCGAAACGTTCGGGTACACCACCGGGGTAATGCAGCACCGCGACGCGTTGGCCCGGGTGGCGGCCGAGTGCGCTCAGGACCTGGCGGCCGACGGGGTGGTCTACGCCGAGATCCGCTTTGCCCCCGAGCAGCATCTGGAGGCGGGCCTCACCTTGGATGAGGTGGTGGAGTGCGTGCAGGAGGGTTTCACCATTGGTCAAGCAGCGGCTGCCGCCAACGGACAACCAATTGTCATTGCCACACTGCTGTCGGCCATGCGCCAGGCCGCTCAGTCGAGTGACATCGCCTCGTTGGCCATCCGCCATCGTGACAACGGGGTCATGGGGTTCGACATTGCTGGACCGGAAATCGGGTTTCCCCCATCACGTCATCTCGAGGCGTTCAATCGTGTGCATGATGCCAATTTCCACACCACCATTCATGCCGGGGAAGCATTCGGCTTACCGTCTATTCACGAGGCATTGCAGTTCTGCGGAGCGGAGCGCCTCGGACACGGGGTCCGCATCGTGGACGACATCAAGGTTCA
>JAYVGK010000394.1:0-6403 GCA_043772215.1 Acidimicrobiales bacterium
TTTCGGACGTGGCGTGATGAAGGATGCGTGGGTGAACACGGTATGGGTCCTGGGAGATCAACTGAACCGGGGTATCGCCAGCCTCAACGATGCCACGCCAGCAGACACCCGAGTGTTGTTCGTGACGTCACGTCAACTGCTTGCTTCGAAGCGCTGGCACCGCCAACGCTTGCATGTGGTGTTGGCGTCGATGGCCAAATTGGCCCGTGCCCTGAGGAGTGAAGGGTTCGAGGTGGACGAGCGACTGGCCCCCACCTTGGCCGAGGGCTTGGCTGCGCATCGCGCGGCGTTTGCCCCCACCGAGGTGGTGACCATGTCGCCTCGGTCGTGGAACGCCGTGACCATGCTACAACGCGAGGGCGTACGGGTGGTGCCCAATGATCAGTTTTTGTGTGGTGCCGAAACGTTTGCCGGGTGGGCTGCCACCCGCAAGAGCAGGCTGCGGATGGAGGACTTCTACCGGTGGCAGCGCCAGCGTCTCGATATTCTCATCGAGCCTGATGGTGAGCCCAGTGGCGGTCGGTGGAACTTCGATGCCGACAACCGCGAGCCGCCACCGCGTGACGGTCGACAGTGGCCAGAACCGGAGCTGTTCCCACTCGACGACATCGATGAGTTGATACGCGCGCAGATTGATGAGTTGTGCCCCCAGGCATTCGGCCAACACAGCAACGGGTTGTGGCCCACCACCACCGCCGAGGCCGAGCAGCGACTCGACCGCGTGATTGCCGAAGTACTCCCGCTCTTCGGTCCCCATGAGGACGCAATGTTGCACGGCGAATGGCACTTGGCCCACACCCTGTTGTCATCGGCACTGAACATCGGACTGTTGGAGCCCCACGTGGTGGTGGAGCGAGCCGAGGCAGCCTACCGATCCGGGGCGGTGCCAATGGCCTCTGTCGAAGGTCTCATCCGCCAGATCATCGGCTGGCGCGAATACGTGTGGGGTCTGTACTGGCTGTGGATGCCCGAGTACGCCACCCGTAACGGTCTGCGGGCCCACCGCAGCATTCCACCTGCCTTCGTGGGCGGCAGTACCCAGATGCGTTGCGTAAAGCGCTGCGTGGCCGACATGGACGAGCGCGGCTACGCCCATCACATCCAACGTCTCATGGTGCTAGGCAACCTGGCCCTTTTGAGTGGCATTGATCCTCAAGCCATGACGGAGTGGATGTGGGCTGGCTTTGTGGACGCCGCCGAGTGGGTGATGGTGCCGAATGTGGTGGGTATGTCGCTACATGCTGATGGCGGACAGATGGCCACCAAGCCGTATGCCGCGGGCGGCGCATACATCTCCAAGATGAGCGACTACTGCAAGGGCTGCATATATGACCCCAAGAAGCGCACCGGTGACAAGGCCTGTCCCTTCACCACGCTGTACTGGGATTTTCTGGCCCGCCACGAGGAGCAGTTCCGGGGCAATCACCGGATGAGCAATGCCATGGCCGGGTTGCGTCGCCTCAGCGACCTTCCAGCAGTGCGCGATCGCGCCGCCGATGTATTGGCCGCCCTCGACGCCGGCACGTTGTAGGCCACACGAACATCAGCTCAATAGGTTGCGTTGGATCTTGCCCAACGCGGTACGGGGCAGTGGGTCGGCGCGCAACTCCATGGACCGAGGCGCATACCAAACTGGCAACTCCGCTTTCACAGCATCACGTAACTCCCCCAATTGCGGGGGCATCGCCGCATCACTGGGCACCACCAGTGCCACCACCTCGTGACCCCACTCGGCATGGGGGCGACCCACCAACGCCACCTCGGCCACGCCCGCCAAGCGATCCATGATGACCTCCGCCCGTGACGGCCACACCTTCTCGCCGCCGGTGACAATCACCTCATCGCGACGACCGTGGATCATCAAGCGTCCATCGTCGCCCCACCCGCCAAGATCACCGGTGGGGAACCAGCCGTCGGCGCTACGTGGGTCCGTTCCATCGCGATAACACCGCAACAACATGGGGCCCCGCACCATCACCTCACCGGATTCGTCCATACAGATCTCCACGCCATCGATGGGGGTGGTGTTGTAGACGATTCCGGAGCCGGTCTCCGTCATTCCGTACGTGGCCACCACATTGGCAGGACGATCAGGCGGGGGGGCAGCGCCGCCCAGCAGCACCACACGGAACCGCTCCGGCGACACCTGCAACAACGCCTTGGTCACCAGCGACACCAGCGTCGCTCCCCGTGTGGCTGCGTCGAGGACCCGATCACATTCAAAGCCGTCGTGTACTTCGAGCGGTGTACCCGTGACAATGGATCGCATCACCACCGACAGACCACCGATATGGGCCAGCGGTAAACAAGCCAGCCACCGGTCACGGTTCGGGTCCACTGCCAACGCGAGGCTGGACGCCGCTGCTGATGCGGCCACGCTGGCATGGGTGTGGACCACACCCTTGGGACAGCCGGTGGTGCCACTCGTGGCCAGTACCACAGCGTCGCCGGGCTCCACCGGCTGACCATTGGGTAGAGCCGTACGTAGGCCATCAGACCCGATGACCGCAGACGGGGCCAATGCGTCGAACACCCGCTGCCGCTCGGCCAGTGGCAGCCGCCCGTCCACCGGCATGAACGCATCACCCTTGTCCCATACCCGTCGAACCGCTTCTACGAACTCCGGACCACCGGGTAGGGCTATGGCAACGAGTTCAGCCATTTGCGGCAACGTATGTTTGCAGGCGAGGCACGCCGGTACTCACCTGTGAGCCCAGTACCACCTCCAACGGCCCCGACCACATCCGACCGCCGTAACTCAGCACGATGTCCACATGACTGCCGGAGTCATGCGCGCTTACCAGTGCATCCATCACCCAAGGCGAGTGCTCACGACCGTCGAGCTCGTGACGTTCAAATCTCACGGTCGACGGCGAGTCGGCCACGGTGCGGATCATCCTCAGCCGCTTGGACCGGGCAAAGGGACCCACCTTGGCCCGCAGGGTCACCAGCCAACCGTCGCCATCGGAGTCCACTTTGGTGACCAGCTCCATCCAACTGGGATAGGTGGTGAGGTCAGCTACCACGCCGAACAGCCGTTCCGGGTCGGCGTCGATGTTGGCCGCAATGGTGTGCTTCACCCACTCAGTGTGCCAGCCCGCCACCCGGTAGCAGTGTTGGGCCCGTAGGGTCGCAGTTGTGCAGGCATCCACGTTCCGGCTCGACCACGACATCGACCCCATCGCCTTCGGCGCCCGGTCCGGGTTGCTGTGGACGCATGGTGCCTTCACGCTGGCCGGTATGGGAGAGGTGGCCCGTATCGACCCGCGCGGGGCAGCACAGGTACAACTAGCGGAGTTGGCGGGACGCGACGACGTGCTGAGTGCCGGTACCGGTCCGGTGGCCTTCGGTGCACTTCCGTTCGATACCACGGCGGCGGCCACGCTGGTGGTGCCCGAGATCGTGGTAGGTCGCAACGCCGACGGTCGTAGGTGGATCACCATTGTGGCGGATGGCCCGGTGGATGTCGAAGACGCAGTGTTGCGAGTACAGGCAGTGACGCAACGATTTGTACCGTCGGGGCCACAGCCCACCCGTTACGACATGATCAGCGCGCTTACTCCAGAGCAGTGGCGTGATGACGTACTCACGGTGGGGCGCAACCGGGTGCGCGCCGGGGAGTTGCGCAAAGTGGTGTTGGCCCGCCGAGTTGATGTGCGTACAGATCATCCGGTGGACACCGCCATCGTGGTGGAACGCCTACGTCAGACGTTCGGATCGGCCATAGTGTTCAGCGTAGATGGGTTCGTGGGAGCCTCACCTGAGCTGTTGGTGTCGCGTCTGGGCGATGTGGTGCGGGCCCATCCATTGGCCGGTACCGCCCCCCGATCGTCAGAGCCCGCCGCGGATGCACGGCTGGCAGCAGCATTGGTGGCATCTTCCAAGGATCGTTGGGAACACCGCATCACCATCGATTGGTTGTTGGAGAATTTGCTGCCGTTCTGCTCGTATGTGGATGCCGAAGCCGAACCATCCATCGTGTCATTGGCCAACGTGCATCACTTGGGCACATTGGTGGAGGGACGACTGTCGCACCCCGCCGCCTCGGTACTGGAGTTGGTGGACGCATTGCATCCCACCCCGGCTGTGGGAGGTGACCCGCAAGCCTTGGCCGTGGCCATGATCGCCGAACTGGAACGCACCGGTAGAGGCAACTATGCGGGGCCCACCGGGTGGGTGGACGCGGCCGGCAACGGTGCATTTGCGGTGGGCTTGAGATCGGGTCAGTTCACACCCGAGGGTGCCACCGTGTTTGCCGGAGTCGGTGTGGTGGCCGACAGCGACCCGGAAGCGGAGTTGGCCGAAACTCGCTCCAAGTTCCAAGCCATCCTGGGCGCGCTACTGCGGCCCTGAATGGGCCCTCTCAGAACGCTCGCCTCAGATGCGGGTGGCGCGATCCGTCCAGTAGCGATCACGTAACAGGCGCTTGTACAACTTGCCGGTGGGAAGGCGTGGTAGTTCCGCCTCGAAATCGACACTGCGAGGACATTTGATGGACGCCAGGTGCTCCTTGCAGAAGGCAATCAATTCCCGCTCGATGTCTGCAGTGGCCCCCACGCCCGGCATCAACTGCACCACTGCTTTCACCTCCTCGCCCATGTCCTCGTTGGGCACTCCGAACACGGCGGCGTCCGCCACCTTGGGATGGGTGATGAGGAGGTTCTCGCACTCCTGCGGGTAGATGTTGACCCCTCCTGCGATGATCATGTACGTCTTGCGATCGGTGAGAAAGACGAACCCGTCTTCGTCCTGATAACCCACGTCACCCACGGTGGCGAAGGCCCCATCAGCCGAGCGCGAATCAGCAGTTTTGGCAGCGTCGTTAAAGTATTCGAACGGGGTGCCGGAGCCGAAGTACAACGTGCCCGGCTCACCTTGGGGTAGTGGTTTCATGTCCTCATCGAGGATCTGCAGATCACCGAGAATCACCTTGCCCACCGTGCCCTTGTGCGCCAGCCACTCCTCGCTGTTGCAGAACGTGAAACCCATACCTTCGGTGGCCCCGTAGTACTCGTACAAAATAGGACCCCACCAGTTGATCATCTGCTCCTTCACCGGCACCGGACATGGCGCGGCGGCATGGATGGCCACCTCGAGCGACGACAAATCGTATGCAGCCCTCACATCATCAGGCAGCTTCAACATCCGACTGAACATGGTGGGCACCAGTTGGCTGTGGGTGACCTTGTACTTCTGCACGAGGGCCAGATATTGCTCCGGGTCAAAGCGCTCCATGATGATGGAGGTGGAGCCGTTGCGGATGGACAGCGCTACCGACGCCTGCGGGGCCGAGTGATACAGGGGTGCCGGGGACAGGTATGTCATCTCGGGTCGGTACTGGAACATGTTGTACAAAAACGCAAAGACAGCCAATGACTGCTCTGGTGGCGACTTTGGAAGTGGACGTAGGATTCCTTTTGGACGTCCGGTGGTGCCCGACGAGTACAGCATGGGAGTACCCAACGATTCGTTGGTGATACGGGTGATGGGCTGACCCGCCACCGTTTGCTCGTAGGACAGGAACGGACCGTTACTGCCGCCAGCGTTGTCATCGGCGTCCACCATCAACAGCAGGGTCACTTCCGGACACAGTGCCGCCACTTCCAATGCCACCTCGCGCTTGGCTGCCGATGTGATGAGCGCCTTGGCCTGGCAGTCGCGCACGATGTAAGCCACCTCTTCGGCGGTGAGGTACGAGTTGATGCATGTGTAGTACAAACCCGATCGCTCCCCCGCCCCTTCACACTCCAGGTAGCGCACCTGATTCTCCATGAAGATGGCGTAGTGATCACCGTGGGCCATCCCGTGATTGCGAAATACATGCGCCAATTGGTTGGTACGGGCTTCGTAATCGCCGAAGGTGACCACTTCGCCGGTGTTGGCCATGATGTAGGCGGGCTTGTCAGGGGTGGTGAGGGCGTGCTGTCCCGGGTACATGCATGCGACCTTATCCACCGATAGGAACTCAGGGCCTACCCGGCAGCGTCGCACCGCAATGAGACGGTTCCGCCTCCCCCGATCAGGCAACGCCGTGGTGTTCATGGTGCTCACCGTTTTCACCGTGGCGGCGGTGGTTGATGGCGCGGCTGCTCCGGTGTCGGGTGAGTGCACGAGTGCGAAAACACCTGCGGTGGCGCAGCCGATCCTCACTGTGGCGTACTCCGGGGGATTTGTGTCGCAGGAGACCCTGTTCACCAACTACGAGCGTCCAGTGGTCGACAATCTCGGCAATGGCAATACCTCCGAATCACCAACTGCGGCGTCGCCCACATCGTTGCTCCCTCGGTTGTCAAGCAGGGCCCTCACGTCCGCCGCCATTGCCGCCCTCCACCTCGCCGCCGAGGATGCCGGCATGACTGATGTTGGATTCGATTGGGGTGTCCCGGCACCGCTGACCTCCCCG
>JAYVGK010000395.1:0-2499 GCA_043772215.1 Acidimicrobiales bacterium
CCAGCGAGTGCTCGCTTGGAGGTGATCATGTCGTCGATACGCTCCTCGATGGTGCCGGTGGACACCAACTTGTGCACCAACACGGTGTGCTGCTGCCCAATGCGATAGGCGCGATCGGTGGCCTGATCCTCCACCGCCGGATTCCACCACCGATCCAAATGGATCACATGCGATGCGGCCGTGAGATTGAGACCGGTGCCGCCCGCCTTCAGTGACAACAAGAAGATGGGCGGTCCATCGGGCTCGGCAAAACGTTGCACCATGTCGTCACGCTTGCGTCGACTCACTCCACCGTGCAACCACAGTGGTTCCATGCCGTAGCGACGGGTGAGGTACGGCACCAACCGGTGGCCCCACTCGGCGTACTGCGTGAAGCACAGCACTTTGTTCTGCGCGCTGATGATTTCATCCAACAGTTCCTCCACTCGGTCCAACTTGCCGGAGCGCCCGGGCAGTGCGGAGCCGTCACCCAGGAAGTGGGCGGGATGGTTGCATACCTGTTTGAGCTTGCTGAGCCCGGCCAGCACCAAACCCTGGCGGGCAATGCCGTCGGTTTGCTCCGATGCCTCCAACAACTCGTCCACCACGGCTTGATACAGGGTGGCTTGCTCACTGGTGAGGGGGCAGCGCTGCACCATCTCGATCTTGTCGGGAAGATCGGTGATGATGCTGCGATCGGACTTCAACCGGCGCAACACAAACGGGGTGGTGATGCGGCGCAGTATGGCCGTTGCTTCCTCATCGGAATGCTTCTCGATGGGGGCGGCGAACGTGGTGCGAAACGATGACTGCGTCCCCAACAGGCCCGGATTCAGTACGTGCATAATTGACCACAATTCACTGAGGCGGTTCTCCACCGGTGTGCCGGTGAGGGCAATACGCCGAGGAGCGCGCAGTGCTGCCACCGCCTTGGTTTGCGCCGTACCGGGGTTCTTGATCTGCTGCGCTTCGTCGAGCACCAAGCGCACCCACGCAATGCTTTGCAGCATGGCCAGGTCGCGTGACACCAAGCTGTAGGTACTCAGCACCACATCGGCATCGGCCAGTGCGGAACCTTCTGCGGAGCCCACTCGCGTGGCACCGTGATGGATGAGCACCTTCAGATGCGGGGTGAAACGCTCCAACTCCCGAGCCCAATTGCCCAGTACTGATACGGGGCACAGCACCAATGTGGGGCCCGGCACCGGGTCGGCCAACAGCGTGGCAATGAGTTGTGCGGTTTTGCCCAGGCCCATGTCGTCGGCCAAACACGCTCCCAACCCCAGTCGACCCAGGAACGCCATCCATCCCACACCACGTTCTTGATATGCGCGCAGAGTACCTTGAAATTGCGACGGTGTGGCGATGGGGGTGATGGTGGCATGCACGGCGTCGTCGAGGAGGGCTCCTAACCACCCGGTAGCTATCACGCCTTCCACTTCCAAACCATCGGGTGCCATCACGCCAGGCAAACCCAGTGCACTTCGCAGCAGTTCGGCGGCCGACGCCTCACTCGACGTGCCCACATGGCGCAGTAGTGCTTCGATTTCAGCGGCATCCACCGTGACCCATTCGCCTCGCAACCGCACCAAACTCTGTTTGGCATCAGCAGATTTGCGCAGTTTCAGCAATTCGGCTTTGGTGAGGCGGACATCGCCCAGTGCGGCCTCCCAACTGAAATCCACCATCTGCTCCATACCAATGCCGCTCACCCCACCCGATGAGCCTGACGACTTGGAATTGCGGGGACGAGCCTTGGCCCGCAGCTTGATTCGGCCGCGCCGGGTCCACCACATCGGCAGCGTCACTTCGATACCCACATCGGCCAATGACTCAATACGTAGCGACACAAACGACAGCAACTCGGCTGACGTGAGGCTGATGCCCGTGGGTTCGGCTTCGTCGAGCATGCCTGCCAACTCGGGGGCCACGCGTGCCATACGGGCCAACCCGGCAATCACATCGTGTACCGCGTCGGTGGCAACGGTGATGTGGCCCGACCACAGCAATTCGATGCCCACCGTGAGGCTGGGTTCGTCGGCATCCTGCACCAAGAGGTCCACCCGCCACATGTCGTGGTCTTCAGGTTCGGTGATGCGCAACGCCAACCGGGCTCGGCCCAATGCCACAGCGCCGGATTGCACCCACGTACATACGGCGGTGGCAAACGACTCCACTCGGACGGGGTCGAGGGAGGTGGGTAACCACGGGTCGAGGGTGGCCAATGATCGCAACCACGCTTCGGCAACTTGCGGGCGACCGGGGCGACGCAGCCCGAGTTGGATGTTGTCGCGCATCAGTCGACGGCGCACCTCGTTGTCCACCGCTTGGGCCAGCGCATTGGCCACATGGGTATGGCCGGCCGCCGTATCTGGCAAGTCGCTGTGCTGCAGCAGTTGGATGATGAGGGGCCGGTCGGTGGCTGACGGCAGCGGCCACCACCACGAGCGGGCCCGCTGGGCGTCGGTGTCGAACTCGATACCGGGCACCACCCGTCCGGAATCCACGAAGTGCGTGGCC
>JAYVGK010000396.1:0-6854 GCA_043772215.1 Acidimicrobiales bacterium
TCCGAGTTGACCACCTCGGCCTGCGGGTACGGGTTGTCGGGGAGCCAATGCTCGACGGTAATGCGCCGCACTCCGACGGCAATCACCAACCATCCACCGTCGGCCTGAGGTTGAACCTCCACAATGCGCGCCACCGTACCCACGGTGTGGCGCACCTCTCCGCCTCCTACTTCTGAGCCACGCTCGATGAGTACCACCCCGAACTCTCGAGCGGCAGTGGGTGCCGTGACGTCCTCGATCATGGTGCAGTAGCGCGGCTCGAAAATTCGCAGTGGTAAGTACGCATGAGGAAACAACACACTGCCCAATGGAAACATGGGAAAGGCGAACAACGGTGGCAGTACAGACTCGGTGCTCACGGTGCCAGGTCCTTGGCGTTGGGGCCGTTGGGGTAGGCCACCAACAGTGCTGCCAGCTCATCCCCGACTGCGCGCCCAGGCGTAGTGGGACCCAATTTATTCAGTACGAGGGCAAACTGCAGCTGCGTGCCATTGGCTTCCGCCACCCCAGCAAGCGCCGAAACGCCATTGAGGGTGCCCGTCTTGGCCTTGATCCGGCCGCGCAGATTATCTGCGCGCATACGTCTCGCCAGCGTCCCTGATTCGCCACCCACGGGGAGACCGTTGATGAGCTCCGGCGGAGCCAACTCAACGGCGGTGGCCAACAGGGCACACGTGACCCGATCACTGCGGTCGAGGCCGGACCCATCGGAAAAGACCAGCCTGTCGATGGGCAAACCCGCCTTGGACAGCGCTGCTCGCATGGCCACCACGCCCGCCGCCGTTGACCCTTCGCCCCCGACTGCCAGACCGAGATGCTTCACCATCAGCTCAGCCGTGGTGTTATCACTTTCGCTGAGCATCTCATTGAGCACTTGCACCATCGGCGGGGACTGCACCCTGGCCACATCAACGGGTGCCACCACTGTGGCTACAGGATCGGTGACAGCGGCCACCCGGGTGGCACCGTCCACCAAGATGCCCCGTTCACGCAGCAGCGTCGCCAAGAGGTCCCCGGCGGCCAGCGCTGGCTGCGTGGAGATACGCCAGATGCCTTTGCCGTCGGCTTGGAAGAAGCCGTCGTTGACGGCCATGGCACTGAGTTGACCCACCTCGCCACTCGATTGGTAACTGTCCTTCCATGTGGGCACGCCGCGCTGCACGTCGTAGAGGCGCTCGTCGGCCACCACGGCACCCACCACATGGGTGACCCCGGCGGCCGCCACATTGTCGGCCAACTGCTCGAATGACGTTGCAATTTGGGGCTGGCGGCGAAACGTGGCCAGATATGCCTTGGTGGCCAGGATGGGGTCACCGCCTCCCACCAACCAGAGGTCGCCCTGCACCACCCCCGCGATTACAGGCGCCGCAGCCCGGACAGTGGTGGTGAAGGTGTCTGTGGGTTTTACGATAGCCAGTACCGCCGTGGCCGTGAGCACCTTCATGGTGGAGGCTGGCAACACATCGAGGTCACTGTTGTGCACCACGATGGTGCGCCCCCGCTCGCGCACCAACAGACACGACGCCGCCGAACCCTCGGCTCCGACATGAGCGGGAGCCAATAATTGATCAACCTTGGTCTGCAACTCGGCCCGGCTGTTGAGATCAGTGATCAACTCCGGGGCGCGGCGCGCCGAGAGCACCGCCACTCTGGGCGCAGCCTCTGCGGTGGACCCAGACGCCGTGGTCTGCGCAGACGCCCCAAAGCGGGAAGCCACCACCACCAGATCAACGGCACTGAGCGCCACCACGGCAGCGATGGCGCCCACCACCATCCGAGACCGTCGCGAAAGGAGAGGGGTCGCCGGATCTACTTGCGGTGGCAAAGGGGGAGTCGGGGTCACGTGGATCTCAGGGCTTCAGCAGAACTGTGCCAGCACACCATACCGGCGCACGCCCCCGGAACTGTGCTGCGTGTGTGCGCTGCGGTGTCAGCTTCGTTAAGTTCATCTCTCGTGGCCATCACGCTGTCCGAAGCCGAGTCCAAACAACTGTTGGCCCGTCATGGGGTGGTCATGGCTCCCGAACGCGAGGTGCTCGATGCCGAGGCCGCAGTCGAGGCTGCGGTGAAGATCGGCCTGCCAGTCGTGGTGAAGCTGTGTGGTCCGACCATTGCCCACAAGACGGAGCGCAATCTGGTTCGGCTCGGGTTGGGCACGGAGGCCGCAGTACGAGAGGCAGCATCGTCGTTGTTGGACCAGGCCCGCACCGACGACGGCCCGGTCACCCTGCTGGTGGCCAAGATGGTACGAGGAAATCGGGAGCTGATCGCCGGCCTCACCACAGACCCACAATTCGGGGTGGCGGTGATGCTCGGGGTCGGCGGCATCCTGGCCGAGGCGGTGGCCGATGTGACGTTTCGCCTGGTGCCGATCACCCGTCTCGATGCCATGGAGATGATCGAGGACCTCGCCACCCAGAAGTTGCTCGGGCACTTCAGGGGCGAGCCTGCGGTCTGTCGTGAGGCCCTCGCTGACGTTTTGGTAGGCCTTTCCGAGTTGTCGGTGGCCATGCCCGCCATCGTGTCGGTGGATGTGAACCCGCTGATCGTGGTGGACGGGGCGCCGATTGCCGTAGACGCACTAGTGGAGTTGGGCCAGTGAGTACTTTCCCCGCCCATTTTGAAGCCTTGTTCGATCCTCGGGGAGTGGTGGTAGTGGGAGCTTCTGCCCATCCTGGGAAATTCGGATTCGTGGCCCTGCACAATGTGTTGGCGGCGGGATATGCCGGGGCCGTGTTTGCCACCAACCTCGACGGCGAGGAAGTGCTCGGAATCGCCACGGTCGCATCGGTAGATGATCTGCCCAACGACGCCGTTGATTTGGCCATCATCTGCACGCCAGCGCGTACCAACGCCGACATTCTGCGCGCCTGTGCCCGTAAGGGTATTCGAGCAGCGTTCATCACCTCGGCTGGATACGGCGAAGCGGGACCGGAAGGATTACTTGCCCAACAGGAGTTGGTGGCCTTGGCCCAAGACCTCCACATCATGATCGCTGGCCCCAACGGCCAAGGCGTGGTGTCCACCCCTGCGAAGCTCTGCGCGCAGATTGTTGCACCGTACCCACCGCCAGGACGTATTGGCATCGCCAGCCAGAGTGGCAACTTCGTGTCCAGCTTCATGAACTGGTCGGTGGGCTCCGGTGTGGGTATCAGCCGCGCCGTGTCAGCGGGGAATGCCGCCATGGTCAGCGTGGCCGACTACTTGGATTTCTATGGCGGCGATGACGCCACAGCGGTGGGCTTGGCCTATGTGGAGGGCATCGCCGACGGTCGAGCCTTCTACGAACGGATGCGGACTGTGGCCGCCCTCAAACCGTTGGTCCTGGTCAAAGGCGGATCCACCGAAGGAGGGCAGCGCGCTGCGGCATCGCATACCGGCGCTTTGGCTGCCAACGACAAGATCTTCGACGGAGCGTGTCGCCAGGCCGGGGTATCGCGATGCACAACCGTGGAGGAGGCATTCGACGTGGCCGCCAGTTTCGCCACCCAACCATTGCCGGGCGGTCCCAATGTGGTGGTGATGACCACGGCCGGAGGGTGGGGGGTGGTCACCTCTGACGCCATCACCCGCGACCGCGATTTGGTGCTCATGGCCTTGCCCGACGACCTACGCGCGCAGATCGACACCAAACTGCCACCACGGTGGAGCCGATCAAACCCGGTGGATCTGGCCGGAGCGGAAACCCGCGACACCATCCCTGAAGTGCTGGAACTCATTGCCCGACATATCGACGTGCATGCCGTGGTGTATCTGGGCCTGGGGATACAGGCCAACCAGGCCAAACTCACCAAGACCGGACCGTTTTATCCTCACCACGGGTTGGATCGCATTGTGGCCTTTCATGAACGCCAGGATGCCCGCTACGCCCAAGCGGCCCATGACATCTCCGTGGCCACCGGCAAGCCCATTTTGTCTGCCACTGAGTTGGGCGTCACCGACCCCAGCAATCCCGGACCAGCCACCGTGCGCGCCACCGGTCGCTACTGCTATCCATCATCCAATCGAGCAGTCACGGCTCTTGGACACATGTACCGCTATGCACGCTTTAGATCGCAGAGGTTGTAGCAGAGGTCGTGACCGGCTCCAGTGCCGCCCGGAAAAAAGATCGCATGTGCTCATATCGTCGCTTCAGGGCATCGGGAGCCATGGGATCGGTACCGATGAGTGACTCCAGAAACGGCACATCACTGAAGTAGCTCAGCAATGCGCCGTATCCGGTGAGCAGCAACTGCTCGGGGTCGTGACGGCGAAAATGCCCTGCATTCATCTCCCGCTCGAAATAACTCTTGCAGCGAGCCATGAATGGACGCAGTGCCTCACCCAGATTGACCGCCAAACGGCTGCCGCCATCGAGCGCTTCACGGCGAACGAGGCGAACGAACTCTGGGTGTTCGGCAAAGAAATCGAAGCTGGCGGCCAGCACCCGATCGAACTTCTCCCAGCCATCCACTGGTTCGCTGGTGGCCTTTTCCACTCTCACAAACCAGTCCGCCACCTGCATACCGAACACCTCACGGTGCATGGCTTCTTTGGATTCGAAGTGATGCAGCAAACTCGGACGCCGAATGCCGACCTGGGCGGCGATGACATTGAGCGATGTGCCATCGAAGCCGTTTTCGGCAAACTCGCTGAGGGCCACCCGTAGGATCGTCTCCCGGGTGGTTGACCCGACGCGTTGTACCGAAGGCGGTAGCTCCGCTCCAAACCCTGACACTGACCCCGAGCCCGGCATGGGTTCAGCTACTGGTTCAGCAGACACATGATCAACCTAGTGCCTTGGCCCGGAAATTTTGGACCTGGCCGATGCGCCACACTGGGGGTGCATGTCCATCCCTGACCGAGTGACGTTCGCAGCGGCGTCGTCTCAGCACCCTGTGCCGGCGTTTGCAGTGGGCGAAGTCATCGGGCAGATTTATGAGGAGTTGGGCCCCCACCCCGATCTGGTGATGTTGTTCGTCACCGCTGCCCATGCAGGATCACTCGACGACATCCTGGCCACCATCAGGGCCACGTTGGCACCGGCTTTACTGGTCGGCAGCATCGCGTCGGGTGTCATTGCTACCGGCCAGGCCATCGAACACTCTCCTGCCATCAGCGTATGGGCCACCAATCGCCTGGTCGGCCCACCGATGTTGCTCGAAGCTGTGGATGAGCGCCAAGGCCTGGTGATGGATGGTTGGCTGCCCGATACCGCAGCTGAGTCGAGTGCTCTGATTCTGCTCGCCGATCCCTTCTCGTTCCCCGCCCACCGGGCCATCGCTGCCATCAACCATCGTCATCCTCATCTGAGTGTGGTGGGTGGATACGTTTCGGGCGCTCGGGGACTGGGCGACAGCCGACTGATCCTCAATGAGCGAGTGACCAGCACCGGTGCCGTGGGGTTGCTCATCCCTTGTTGCTCGATGGCGGTGGAGAACATCGTGTCCCAAGGCACTCGGGCCGTGGGTCCGATGATGACGGTGACAGCCACCGACGGGGGCCGTTCCGTGCAGACACTGGCATTGGAACCAGCGTTGGACCGATTCGATCAAATCGTTGCTGATGCCACCGAGGAAGAACGCCAACTGATGACCGACGGGTTACTCCTGGGGGTCATCACCGACGTTGACGCCAACGGCGTGGTGGTGAGTCCCATCGCTGGTGTCGACCGGTTGTCCCGGGCGCTGGTGACCGCTGCGCCAGTGGACGTGGGCACGGTGGTGCAGTTCCACGTTCGCGACCGTCGGCGCTCCACGGATGACCTTCGCGCTGCGCTACGGAACTCCACGCTCGGAAGCCGAACCGGCGGGGCACTGCTGTTCTGCACCACCATGCGGGGGAGTCAGTTCCGGCGCGACGGCGACATTGATCCGGGGACGGTCCACGACATGTTCAACGTGCCTGCGGCTGGCGTGTTCTGTGACGCAGTGTTCGGAGCCTTGGCTGGATCACTACAGGTGGTCACCGACGCCGTATCGGTGACCCTCTTCGCTGACCCGCTGGAACCCTGATCAGTCGTAGACGTACACCGAAGTGCCATTGGCCACCGCGCCGGGGAACCACTCGGCCACGGGCATGGGCAAACGCACACACCCATGCGATGCCGGGTACGCGGGCACACTGGGTGCCCCGTGGAAGGCAAAACCACCGGTGAAGTACAGGGGGTTGTAGAGCTTGCCAAGGTCACTCTCGCGCCACCCCGGGATACGACGTTGAATACGGAACTTGCCGCGTGGGGTTGTGGCTTTGCCACAAACCTGCTCACCGGTCTTTCCGGACACGTCGCAGTATTTCTTCCCGGATCCACTTGACACCGACACCACTCGGGACAGCGACCCATCCTTGTAGAGGAACAGCACTTGGCGCGAGATGTCCACCTCGATGCGATTGGGACCGCCGCTGACGATGAGTCCACTGGGCAGTGCGGACTGTTCGATAAGAATTTTCAGGTTGTCGTCGACGGTACCGGTGCGCTTGAGTCCGTTGACTTTTTGGAACGCCACCACGCCCTGCCACGTGGACTGGTCGAACTTTCCATCCACCTTGCCCGTGTCATAGCGCAACTCTCCCAGTCGCTGTTCCAAGGCCAGAACGTCTGGGCCGCTACGTCCCGACTTGAGCGTGCGGCCTTGAGGGATAGAGAACCCTGGAACGGGAATGGTGCTGGTCGTCACCGGCGCCGTGGTGGAGGTGACAGGGGGTTGCGAGGTGGTGGGCGCAACCGTGGTGGGCGCAACCGTGGTGGGCGCAAGCGAGGGAGGCGCCAAAAACAAAGGGGCGGTTGTGGTGGGCTCTACGGGGACAACTGTCGCCGGCGGCAAAATCGTGGTGGAAGGGTCCGTTTGCGCCTGGGCCACGCCGCTGAATGCAAG
>JAYVGK010000397.1:0-2755 GCA_043772215.1 Acidimicrobiales bacterium
TTGGTTTCCGCCACCAGCCCCGCAGCGATGAGTGTGGCCAGACGAACCTCGCCTTCGGCGTTGAGCAGCGGGACCCGCCCAATTTCTTTGAGGTATTGACGAACAGGGTCTGCTGCGTATCCACCGCTGGAATACGCGGCGGCTCCACCACCTGTCGTCTTCACCCCCTCAGGGGGATCTCCGTACTCGGCTTCGCCCATTGTGAGAGCAAGGGTACCAACTGGTTCAGTGCTGCCAGACGGGTATCGGGTTCGTTGAGTTGCATCTGCCACCGGCGAACGTCTCCCACCTGTGCTGTACGGGGATCATCGGGGGTACGGGTGAGTGATCCAACTGCTCTGGTGGTGGCCAATGACACCACCAGTGCCACCACATCGAGGGCGTCTTCGGTTGGCTCTTCTACGGCTAGGCGTTGCAAGAGGTCCGCCACATCAGGACCGAGGTCATCATCTTGGGCTGCTTGTTCCAGCGCGCGATGCACATCTTCGGTTTCCACCAGTACCCCAAATGTTTTGGCGTGCAGATCCAGCGCGAACAATGACGAGTCGGTCCACGCCAACACAGAATGCGGTTCATGGACCATCAACCGAAGCAGTTGATGCTCGGCTCGTTGAACCCTACCGTTGGCTGCGGTGGCCTGCGTCAACGCAGAACTCACCCGCCCCACCAGTCGTGGTGGACCGGAGCCGGCCGAGCTTCGTTGGCCACGAAACTCGGCCAGTTCAGAGTTGGACACTCGTCGCGTACCAGGACTCTGGGGCTGCGACAAACGTTTCGGTTGGTCCAACGTGCGGGCCACCGAGGCCATCATGTCCTCGGAGATCTGGCAACGATCGCCTACCTCACGCAGGTACTGCTCGCGCACGAACGGGCTGGGGTGCTCCCGGATGAGATCGGCAGCCTGTTCGAAGGCTCGGCCCCGACCCTCCGGATTTCGCAGATCAGCTTTGCCCAGATGGCGATCCAATCGAAATGCCAAAAATGGGCGGGCCTCCGCCACAGCACGCCTCAGCAGATCCGGATCGCTACGGGCTACATCGCCGGGATCGGCGCCCGGTGGTAGTGCCACTACTCGTAGATCGATTTCAAAACGCTTTTCCCACTCGTAGAACTTTTCGGCGGCGTTTTGCCCGGCCGCATCCGCGTCGTAGGCCAACACGATGCGTCGAGCAAAGTTCTTCAGCATCTTGAAGTGCTCATCGGCCAATGCCGTTCCGCAGGTGGCCACCGCTCGATTGAGCCCCACGCGATGGAAGCCAATGACATCGGTATAGCCCTCGCACACGATGACCTCGCCTGCATCCACGATGCCCTGCTTGGCCCAATTGAGCCCGTACAGCGTGCGGCTCTTGGAGTACAGCAGCGTTTCCGACGAGTTCTTGTACTTCGGTCCTTCGGCATCGGGAAGTTTGCGACCGCCGAACGCGATGGGCTCGCCCGATACATCGAAGATCGGAAATAGTATGCGCGCTTGAAAAAAGTCGTTGAGCTTGCCGATGCGATTGACGTAACCGAGCCCGGTGTCCTTGGCGATGTCGGCGGGCATGTTGAGGGCCCGCATCAACGTGTCCCAACCTTCCGGGGCCCATCCCAGTTTGAATGACCGCACCGCTTCACCGTCGTAACCACGGGACTTGAGATAAGCCCGCGCCTTGCCTGCCGATGGAGCGGTGAGCAACTGCTGGTGGTAGAAGTCCACCGTGCGTGTCATGGTCTCGCGCAGGCGCTCACGTCGTTTGCGATCGCGTCCGATGGCCTCATTGTCGTAACGCAGCGTGATGCCTGCCTTGACCGCCAACTTCTCCACAGCGGTGGCAAAGTCGAGATGCTCCAACTCCATCACAAAGGCGATGACGTCACCCTTGGCCTGGCAGCCAAAGCAGTAATACAGGCCCTTCTCGGCGTTGATGGTGAAGCTGGGCGACTTCTCCGTATGAAAAGGACACAACCCCTTGAAGTTGCGCCCTGCTCGGGTCAGCTGAATGTGTTCGCTGGCAACCGCGACAAAGTCTGTCCCGTTGCGTACCCTGGCAATGTCCTCATCCTGAATGCCCACGTTGGGCTGCATTCTGGCCCAAGTCACCACACTGCGTTTCGAGTGGAGCGCCGATGGCGGTGACCGCGATCGTGGCTCCACTCGAAGCGAGTGGCGGGAGAGGCGGGATCAGGCGGTGGAGCCGGCGCCCACTCCCAGAACTGCCTGAGCAGCAGCCAGACGGGCAATCGGCACTCGGAACGGTGAGCACGACACGTAATCGAGCCCCGCCTCGTAGAAGAAGAAGATGGACTCGGGGTCACCACCATGCTCGCCGCACACGCCGAGCTTGAGTCCGGGCTTGGTACTACGACCGCGCAGCACCGAGTCCTTCACCAATTGCCCCACACCACTTTGGTCGATGGTCTCGAACGGGTTGCGCTTGAGTAGACCCTGCTCCAGGTACTCGTTCATCATGCGGCCTTCCACGTCGTCACGGCTGAAGCCGAACGTCATCTGGGTGAGGTCGTTGGTGCCGTAGGAGAAGAAATCGGCCTCTTCGGCAATCTCATCGGAGCGCACCGCAGCTCGCGGTGTTTCCACCATGGTGCCGATGGTGACGTCGAGGGCCTTGGCGGCGGCCTTGTCCATCTTGGACTTGGTTTCCGCCACTGCCTTTTCCACCCAACTACGAGCCAGAGCCAACTCCTCACGGGTCACGGTGAGCGGGATCATGATCTCCACCACCGGCTTGCCGCCCTTGGCCACTCGCTCGGCGGC
>JAYVGK010000398.1:0-1621 GCA_043772215.1 Acidimicrobiales bacterium
CGCTCGTTCCTTACCGACAATTGCTTCCAGCGCTTCGGCGACGATGAAGTGGTGACGAGCTGGATGGACCTCGGCGCCTTCTGAACCATCCGAGCGCGACAGATCGGTACGCCCATGTTTCACCGTGAGTAGGCGTAGGACGTGAATGAGGCATCCTTGACAGCACAATGTGTGAACTATGGGTGCCTGGCGTGCCAATCTGTTGCGCCCGAGAATGGTTGCTCAGGGGACGGTGCTGACGATACGGCCACGGCCCGATCGCCTAATCCCGTGAGATCGGCGGTCGACTTTTGCAACGTACGCGGCCCCATCAGCTTTTGCATGAGGTGCTCACCCGCCATGACGGGTGCGTAACGCGCCGGACAGGCGTCCGATACACAGGTGGGCATAACTGTCACCAGTGCGTCGTAGTCGGCCTCGTGGAAGAACGCGATGGAGCGCCTGCGGCTGGGTCCGTTGCCCGTCGGCGGCACAACCCTATGAATGGTGGATCGCCAACGATCGTTGGTCCATTCCGCCAAGAGGTCGCCTAGATTCACCAGCAATGTTCCGGGCTCGGGCATCACCGGGTGCCAGGCCCCGTCAGGCCCCACAATCTCCAAGCCCGAAACCGGGTCCGCCAGCAGAATGGTGCAGGTGCCGTAGTCGGTATGAGCGCCCATACGCATCTGTCCGTCTGCAGGGTCAGCGTGCTCGCCACGCCGCTGGTAGTTGTTGGCTCTCATCACATTGGGCGCCTTACTCGTATGACCTACCAAAAAATGCGATGGCATGCCCAGCGCAGTGGCAAAGATCTGCATCAACTCCTGCCCCAGCGCCTCACATGCCACAAAATATTCCAACCAGGTGCTACGCATGTCGGCGGGCACCGTAGGCCACACATTGTCTGCGAACAGACGATGACGTTCGGTAGCGTAATACGGGTGGCCCTCATCATGGACTTCCACGCCGCAGTTGAACGCTTCGAACATGTCTGGGTGGGAGTCGACGCCGAGCGAGTAGGCCAACGCCTCGGCACCGTAGGACGAATACCCTCGATTCTTGGCCTTGTCTCCCACTACATAAGTGCGCTTTACATCTTCGGGCAAATCAAAGAACGCTGAGGTGACCGCCATCATCCGATTGGTGAGTTCGGCACTGATGATGTGGCCGCTGAGGCGCAGAAATCCGATACGGCGGCACTCCGCATCCACTGCTTCCACGATGGCAGAGCGCCGATCGGCGTCGCCGCTGAACCAGCCGGAGATGTCGATCGTGCGAAGCAGGTCGGACTGGTTGGTGGTCATGGCGGCGGTCTCCGGTGAGTAGCGAGGTACGGGCACTGTGAGGGCTCTGTGTTGTGAAAGCCGATCGCTGGCGGGTGTCATCAACTTGGGACATGACCGGCTCCTCGTAGTACCTCGTCGATGATGGTGACTGGATGACGAACATCGAGTCCCGCCCCGCTCAGCCACATGGAGCAACCCGGATTGCCACTGGCCACCACCTGCGCCCCGGTGCGTCCAATGACCGCCACCTTCTCGGTGCGGATGACGCCAGCCAACTCGGGCTGCAGAATGGAATACGCACCGCCCGCCCCGCAGCAACGTCCTTCATCATCGAGCTCCACCAGATCGGCATA
>JAYVGK010000399.1:0-13442 GCA_043772215.1 Acidimicrobiales bacterium
ACCGCCTTGATGAATGCCTGTTGGCGCACCACACGGCCTAAATCGCCCCGACCGTCAGAGGTCCACTTGTTGTTTTCACCGGTTTCGAAGTGTCGACTACGCACGTAGGCCACGGCCTGCTCAGGAGTGAGGAGATTGTGGCCGGCGGGCTGGTTGAGCCCGGTGACGGTGTCGCGAGACGCCTTCGGGAAGTCGATGTACACCCCTCCCAAGGTGCCCACGATGGTTTGAAATCCTGTGAAATCCACCTCCACCACGTGGGTGATGGGGATACCGAAATTGTCCTTGATCGTTTGCACCAACGTGGTGGCACCCTTGGCGTAGGCGGAGTTGATGCGATCGTTCTTGTTGTTACCCGAGATGTGGACGAACAGGTCGCGAGGCAACGACAACACGGCGGCGCGGCCAGACGCTGGATCCGTACGCAAGATCATGATGGTGTCGGACCGTTTGCCTCCCACCTGACCCTTGCCGAAGGTGCGGGCCTGGGCGTCTGATACATCGGCGCGGGAGTCGGTGCCGATGATGAGCGTGTTGTAGGCACCCGGTCCACCAATGGCGGCAATGCCCGAGATGTCCACCAATGGCTTGTCCGCCGTGGGCAATTCTGCCGGGGGTACGGTGGCGGTGGCTCCTGACAATGCCGGATCATCGTTACCGTTGCCATCACCAGGCGTGGTCACCACCGCCGAAGGGGCAGCACTGGGGGCGGCCGGAATGGTGGTGTCGATCACCACCGTGGGCGGCACGCCAGTGGTTACCGGACCCGGGAGGGTGTCGGCGCCCCCACTGGGAAGCACAGCCGGACCAGTGTCCACGTTGCCTGGCTTGTCGAGCACACCCTTGGCGATGTCGATTTTGTCGAACTGCGAGAACCGCCACTGCAGATAGCCCAGGCCAGCCAGCGACGCCACGATCAGTGTTGTCAACAAGACAATGCCAGCCGTCAACGAGCGCCGAACCAGTCGTTGGCGCCGACTCACCGGTGTGACTATGGCGGCCGAGGGATTGGCTGGATCGCCATCGTCGGGTCCTCCACCGGGGCCGCCGGGGCCACTCGAGGTTGGTACCGGCCCGGATGAAGAGCCACGCTGACGTGACGGCTGTGGAACGGTTTCGCGCACCGCCACGCCGGGAGCCAGTCGTGCCATAGACCTAGGAGCAGTCTTGGCTCGCGGGGTGGTGATGGCAGCAGTGGGGGCGGGCAGCACCGTACGAGGGGCCATGGCATCAGCGGACGCCCGGCGCCGATTGAGAGCGGTGCGGGGATGGGTGATCTTCATGATTGTTACCCTCCTGGTGACACGTATGGGGCTACTGGCAGGGCGAGCACTCGGGCTCACCTTGACACTCACGCTGCAGGTAGTACCCGCGCTCCCAAGGCGTCAAGCTTGCCCAGGAAACCTTCGTACCCACGTTCGATCATGCGGGTACCTCGAATGGTTGACGTGCCCTCAGCCAGCAGGGCGGCAATGACATGGGAAAACCCGGCGCGCAGGTCAGGAACGGTGATGTCGGCCCCCTTGAGCGGGGTGACACCGCGGAAAATCGCCGTATGGCGATGGTTGAGCCCGCCGAAACGACAGGCCCGACCCCTAGGACAACTCGACTCCACGCTGATATCGGCGCCCATGTCCACGAGCGCCTGGGTGTACGTGAAGCGGTTCTCGTACACCGTCTCGTGTAACACCGAACGGCCGTTGGCCTGGGTGAGGGTGACTCCGAGGGGAGCCTGCCAGTCCGTCATGAACCCCGGATGCACGGCGGTGTCCAATTCCACCGGATGCAGTTCGTCAGCGTCACGACAGAACCGAATGCCTTCCGGCGACGTGGTGAACGAGCCGCCCAACAGGCGATATGCCCCCAAGAAACTCACCATGTCCTCCACACGCGCATTGCGGACGAACACATTGCCGTGAGTGGCCACCGCCGCACACGCCCAACTGGCCACTTCGAGCCGGTCAGGGATGGCCACATGCTCGAATCCGGTGAGGCTGGATCGCCCGTGGATGACGATGGTCCGATCCTCTTCGAACATGATGGCCGCCCCCATCTTCTGCAACACGGCGATGATGTCGAGGATTTCGGGTTCGATGGCCGCCCCGTGGAGCACGGTGGTGCCTTCGGCCAACACCGCGCTGAGCAGTACCTGCTCGGTGGCGCCGACACTGGGGAACGGCAATCGCAACTCACACCCCACCAGCGGCCCATCGGTGGTGATGTGCCAGCCATCGGCCTGCTCGTCGATGCGCGCCCCCAACTGATCTAGCGCCATCAAATGCCAGTTTACCTGGCGTTTGCCGATGTCATCGCCGCCCAGCGATGGGATGAGGGCCTCGCCCGTGCGATGCAGCAGGGGTCCACACAACAAGATCGGGATACGGCTACGACCGGAGAACTCTCGAACCCGGCCTGGCGCCATGGGGATGACGGAGGCTGGATCCATCTGGATGGTGCCGGCCCCATCTTCACCCGTGGTGACTTCCACGCCCAAGGCCCGCAACATCTCCGTCATGATCCGGGTGTCGGCAATGGCTGGGGTGTTGTGCAGAACAGAGGGCCTGTCCGTGAGTAGCGCCGCCACCATCTGCTTGGAAATGGAGTTCTTGGCTCCCCGCACCGAAACCTCCCCCTGGATGGGGTGTCCGCCTTCCACCGTGACCACATCGGCCAACTCCAACGTGGGGGACGAGGACATAGGCCGAGAGGATACCGCCGCCGCTGAGTGGTGAATGGCGCACGAGGTGTTCGTCACGCCGTCACCTCGCATATCGTGCCTCTGTGATTGTGGCCATTGCCGGGGGTGTGGGAGCAGCACGGTTTCTCCGTGGGCTACTCGAGATCGTGGACGCAGGCGACGTCACGGCCATCGTCAATACCGGTGACGACACCGTGTTCCATGGCCTACACGTGAGCCCGGACATCGACACCGTCGTTTACACCACCGCCTCCGCCATCGATGCGCAACGGGGCTGGGGATTGGCCGGGGAAAGCTGGACGGTCATGGAATCGTTGCATCGCTACGCCGATTTTGGGGCTGTGACCTGGTTCAACCTGGGCGACCGAGACCTGGCCACCCATTTATGGCGCACCGGTCGCCTCCGTGAAGGGGCCACCCTCAGCGAGGTCACCGACCAACTCCGCCACGCGTGGGGGCTCGGCTTGCGGATACTGCCCATGACCAATGATCGGGTGTCCACCGTGCTCAACACCGATGTGGGCACACTGGGCTTCCAGGAGTACTTCGTGGGCCATCAGCATGGGGTGGAGGTCAGTGGAGTGCACTTCGAGGGAGTGTTGTCGTCCCGGCCGGCACCAGGGGTGATCGAAGCCATCATGGCGGCCGAGGCCATCGTGGTTTGTCCCTCCAACCCGTTGGTGTCCATTGGCCCCGTGTTGGCTGTTCCCGGTATTCGTGAGGCGCTGGTGGCCCGGCGTGACGTGTGTGTGGCGGTGTCACCCATTGTGGATGGGGCTGCGGTGAAAGGCCCCGCTGATCGCATGATGCGCGAGTTGGGGCACGACCCCAGCGTGATGGGCGTGGCCCGACTCTATGTCCCGTTTGTAAGCACGCTGGTGATCGACGAAGCAGATCGTCTGCGCGCTGACGAAGTGCGGTCTACCGGTGTCAAGGTGACGGTCACTGACACCATCATGTCCAAGCCCGGCGTGGGCGCTCAATTGGCCCGTGTGGTACTCGACGCTGCTTCCGGAAAGGTCTCGGCATGACCGGCATCTCCCTGCTTCCCATCCACGGTATCCCCGAGGTTCGCCCCGGTGATGTACTGGCCGAATTGATCATGGCCGCTGCTGGCACGGACCCGGGCCTGCAAAACGGTGACGTGTTGGTGGTGACTCAGAAAGTGGTGTCCAAAGCTGAGGGACGCTTGGTAGCGGTGGACATGGACATCGTTGACGATCACAAACGGTTGGTGCTCGACGAGGCCGTCCGAGTGGTGCGTCGGCGGGTGTCAGAGCGTGGAGAACTGCTGATCACCGAAACCCGACATGGGTTTGTCTGCGCCAACTCAGGCGTGGATCTTTCCAATGTCGACGAAGGATTTGCTGCGCTGCTGCCTCTCGACAGCGACCGTTCGGCGCGTCGTATACGCAATGGCATCCGAGGCCATCTGGGCATCGAGGTGGGTGTCATCATCAGCGACACCTTTGGCCGGGCTTGGCGCAAGGGGCTCACCGATGTGGCCATCGGGTGCGCTGGCGTGGCGGGAGTCGTGGATCTGCGGGGTTCCGAAGACGCCAATGGTCGTCAACTCCACGTCACCGAAGTATGTGTGGTGGATGAATTGGCCGGCGCCGCAGAGTTGGTGATGGGCAAGGCCACCGGTGTGGCGGTGGCCTTGGTGCGAGGCGTGGATCCCGAGTGGTTACGTGAGGGCTCGGTGCGAGCCGAGGTGGTGCGGTCTCCGCAGGAGGACCTCTTCCGCTGAACCCCTGGTTGAGCGGGTAATTACGGGATGGCCAACCGCTCACCGATGTGGACCACATCGGCCGCCACCACCACACCGTCGCCCAGCACCGTCTGCGCGCTGAGCTTTGAGCGGGACCCCACCTGGGCGCCCTCGCCCACGATGGAATCTTCCACCACTGCCTTGTCGCCGATGACGGCCCCCGGGAGCAGTACCGAACGAATCACCTGCGCCTGTGCCCCTACCGTAGCGCCGGCCCCGATGACGGAGCGTTGCACCACCGCAGTGGGGTCGACGACAGCACCCTCACCCAGGAACGACGAATCTCCCAGAAGGTCGCCGGTGGCCTGTAGGAACAGCGCCGGAGTGCCGGTGTCTATCCAGTAGGCAGGCGAATGTACGGCGAACAGTCGGCCTTCGGCGGCAATCACCGGGAAGATCTCGCGTTCGATGGAGGCTTTACGAGCCCGAGGAATGCGGGCCAACACCGAGGGCTCCAAGATGTACGTGCCGGCATTGATCCAATTGGTGGGCGCCTCGTTGCGGGGCGGCTTCTCCACGAACGCCAGTACTCGGCCGTGGTCGTCGGTAGGTACCACGCCGAACGCTGACGGGTCCTCTACCTGGGTAAGCGCAATGGTGGCCTCAGCGTCCTTGGCCAAGTGGAACGCCATTTGGGCTGTGATGTCGAGATCGGTGATGACATCGCCATTGACCACGATGGTGGGCCCGTCCAACTGGTCATAACCAGCCTCGATGGCAGCAAACAGAATGGCTCCGGCGGTATCGAGCGGTGCAGGTTCCACGGCGTAGTGCAACTGCACCCCGCACGCCTCACCGCTGGGGAAGGCCGCCAAAAAGGCATCCGGCTTGTAGCCCAGCGACAGCACTGCTTCGGTAACGCCATGCGCCGCCAGGTGGGTCAGTTTTCGTTCGAGGATGCTGATGCCGACGACCGGGAGCAGCGGCTTGGGGCGCGTATAGGTGAGCGGGCGGAGTCGAGTGCCTTCTCCGCCCACCAGCAGGATGGCCCGGTAGCCGCTCACTTGGCCAGACTGGTGCTTGGAGCAGTGATGCCCGAAACTTTCGTAGAGGGAGTACCTGCCACGGTTGATCCCACGGTAGATGCACCAGGTGCCGGGGCGGTGGTGGGAACGGCACCTGCCAAGTTGGCGGGCACGGTGGACGTGGGCGTGGCCGACACCTGATCCGACGGTGACTCGAGGGCGATGGCATTGGGCGGCATGCGAGGCGAGACGCCATCTTCGATAAGGGCGAATACGAACACCTCATTGGCCTTCAGCGGGATGTCTTTGGGCTTGCCCAATGGCTCGCTGGGCTTGGTGTCCTTGGGCGACTTGAACAAAAACACTTTGATCTTGCCCTTCTTACCGCTGGCACACTTGGTGTCGGTCTTGATGATGCGACCCTTGGTGGCGGGGATTTTTCCGTCGGCGGTGGCCAATTTAACCGGCAGCACGATCTCTTTGGCGGTGACGTCGAGCCCCGTAGTGTTGAAGAACTTCCCCAACGTGGCCTTACTGCCCGCCACACTGGCCACGAACGGATGGACATGGATGAGGCCATCGGCGTGAGCATGGACCCCAGTGTTGTCTGGATCATTTTCGCCGTTAATCAGCGGTAGGAACTCCTGGCCTTTGGGCTTGGTGCAATCCCACGTGCCATAGGCGCTGTGTATGTGCTGATTCACTATGTAATCGTCGTAGACGGCTTGGGCGGCCTTGGCCTCTTTGGACGTGGCACCGTGCTTCTTTACAGCCGTTGCCACCGCTGCATTCAGCTTCACCGCCCGGGTCTTGTCACCAACGTAGGGGGGTTTGCGATCCAGCCGGGCGCCAATGACGGAGCCTACGATGAGGGCGATGCCCACCACGGCAATACCGATAAGCGTCCCGTAGTACCCCCACGACGTAGACGTCTGGCGACGGGATGTGCCACCTCCCGCCGAAGCGGCGCGCGCGACTTTTTTGTTGGACGCCGTAGTGGCCATAAGGCGCAGACGATAGCCGTGGGGCGCTGGCCTCTGTGCACGATCAGGCCCTCCTGCTCAACCGAATCAGCGGTGCTGGGTGGCCGGAGGTCGATGAAGCACCACGCGGCGTGCCATCACCAACCCCATCCGCACCACCAGTCCCATTCCGATGACCGGCAACAGCAACCGTTTCGCACCGGTGGTGGAGCGTCGGGCGAAGCGCCACAGCGAGCGGTGATGGGCCACGATCATCACGAACGGTGCTGCCTCCGAGGAGCCTCCGATGGCGTGGTGGAGTGCCGCTGACTGAACACGGTCAACCCGCCATCCCACCTGTCGCCACCGCCAACACAGGTCAACGTCCTCCACGTACATGAAATAGGCCTCATCGAATCCGCCTACCTGCTCGAACGCTGCCCGACGGACCACCATGGCGGTACCCGAGATCCAGTCGGGTTGCCCTATGCCCACATAGCGTTTGGTGAAGCGGTTTCCCGGCACCATCGAGCCCAGTAGGGCATGGCCAGCGGCGTCGATGAGTGACGGAAACGTGCGCGCCGACGGGTACACCGAGCCATCCAGATTCAACACATTCGGCCCCACTGCGCCCAGGTGAGGTCGACGCTCGAGTTCGTTCACCAACTGCGCCAAGCAGTGCGGATCGACGATGACATCGGGGTTGAGGATGGCCACATACGGGTGGGCGGCGGCGGCTGCCACTCCCCGGTTGGCCCCGCCTCCGAAGCCGAGGTTGGATCCAGTGGCCACCCAGCGTACCAAGGGGTACCCGGCCACCACGGCGGCGGAACGATCAGACGAGGCATTGTCCACCACCACCACATCACCCACCACACCGGCACCCGCCCCATCAACCTGGGCAGCAATGCTGGTGAGACAGGCGTCAAGATGAGCGGCCGAGTTGTGCGACACCACCACCACGTCGAGAAGTGCTGTGATCTCGCCCGTCATTTCCTGAGGGCCGCCACCAATTCGGCCAATGGTTCCTGCCAGTCCCCCAACGCCGGCAGCCCCACGGCGCGTAGGGCAGCATTGTCGAGCACCGAGTATGCGGGGCGGGGGGCGGGACGAGACGGAAGCAGCTCGGCGGTGCTCACCGGATGTACGCGCTGCGGATTCTGGCCCGCCGCCTCGAACACCGCCTGCGCTACATGAAACCAAGTGGTGGGGTCGGCATTGCTCACATGGAACAGCCCGGGAAGCCGAGATACCGCCAAGGACCTGATGGTGGCAGCCAAATGAGGGGTGAACGTGGGAGTTCCGTGCTGGTCGTCCACCACCGTGACCACCTTCGACTCGGCGGCGCCGTCTGTGGCCAAGCGCAGCATGGTCTTGACAAAATTGGAACCGAACTCACCGCACACCCATGACGTGCGCACAATGGTGGCGTCGGGACCCAACAATGTGGCGAGTTCCTCCTCCCCTCCCAGTTTGGAGCGCCCGTAGTGGCTGACAGGCGCAGTGCTGTCCCACTCGTTGTACGGACCTCCGCCGGTGTGCCCGGTGCCAGCGCCATTGAACACGTAGTCCGTGGAAACGCCCACCACGCGACTCCCGGTGAGAGCAGCAGCCTCGGCCACATGACGACAGCCCATGGCATTGATTTCATAGGCACGCGTAGGGTCTAGCTCACATCCATCTACGTTGGTCCAGGCTGCTGTGTGCAACACCACGTCGGCCACGATGGCGCCGAGGTGCTGAAGCACGTCCTCTCGATTGGCGACGTCGAGTTGCGCTCTGGTGAGAGCCACCACATCGTCTCCTGCCGCAGCGCAAACCCGTTGCAGTTCCTGCCCCAATTGACCGTTGGCACCGGTGATGAGCACGCGCATGTCAGAGGTCCACTTGCTCGGCCAGACGCCGCAGGTAAACACCATATGTGGACTTCCCGTATGCATTGGCCAGTGCAGAGAGTTGGTGGCGATCTATCCAGCCCTGGCTATAGGCGATCTCTTCCAGGCAGGCAATCTGTTCTCCTTGGCGTCGCTCCAAAACGTGGACGAACTCCGATGCTTCGAGCAATGATTCATGGGTGCCGGTGTCCAACCACGCCATGCCTCGCCCCATTTCGCTGAGCCGTGCCGTGCTTTTGTCCACGTAGGCTCGATTGACGTCGGTGATTTCGAGTTCGCCACGCTCGGAGGGTTGCAGCGAGGCAGCGATATCCACCACCGAGTTGTCGTAGAAATACAGTCCGGTGACTGCCAAATTCGACTTTGGTGACGCCGGCTTCTCCTCGATGGAGATGATGCGGCCCTCGTTGTCCACCTCAGCAACCCCGTAACGTTCCGGGTCGGTGACCACGTAGCCGAACAGGCTGGCACCACCATCACGTTCGATACGAGCCACCTCGCTGCGCAACATCTCGGATAACCCGTGACCGTGGAAGATGTTGTCGCCGAGTACCAAACATGACGCTTGGTCTCCCACGAACTCTGCCCCGATGATGAAAGCTTCGGCCAATCCGTTGGGAGCGGATTGCTCGGCGTACTCGAAGTGCACTCCGATGTCGCTGCCGTCGCCCAACAACCGCTGGAACAGAGGCAAATCGTGAGGAGTGGAGATCACCAGGATCTCGCGGATACCCGCCAGCATCAGTACCGACAGCGGGTAGTAGATCATCGGCTTGTCGTACACCGGCAACAGTTGTTTGGACACCGCACGGGTGACTGGGTGAAGGCGGGTACCGCTACCGCCGGCGAGAACAATGCCCTTCATGGCGGCGCACGTTAGCGGGGGGGACGGTCAGGGGCAGCGCTTGCCCACCGCAGCGTCGTTGGCGTCGCCTTCGTCCACGATGGAATGCAGCGGCTTGTCCCGTAGCCCAGTGAACGACGCACCTGGCTCCATCTCCATGTCGACACCCGACAGCGAGTCGTCCGGCAATAGTTTTGTTCCCCCGATGACGAATGAGGAAAAATATTGGGCCTCGTTGATGGACTCGGGCCGATAGCGAATGAGGGTCAGCTCGGGAGGCGCTTTGGCTGATTGCGTAGCCGTGTCGGCGCCTGCGAATCCGAGTTGCGTCAAACGCCGCACCACGCTCTCGACCAGTGCAATTTGCTCCAGGGTTGACCCCGTACGCAACGTGACCCGAACATCGACCTGCGGCGGTTTGAGTGAGGCGGGGCCGAATCCATTGAACCGGTTGAGTACTTCGTCGGCGCGCGTAGGGTCGAGGATCAGCACATCGCGCTTGTCGATGACATCGGGCGTGGTGGGCAATACGTAGGTGCGCACCGTATCCGGGTTGATGTTGCGGAATTGTTTGGCCAGTCGCAGCAGATCTGCGCGGCTGAGTTTGTCGTCGATGGCAATGGAGCCTATGAGAGCATCGACGAGACCGGGCAGTTTGCGTGGATCCCTGGCCCCTTTGGACACCGCTCGCTCCAGGGTGTGGCGGAAAAACCCCTGCTGGCGTTTGATACGGCCGAAGTCCGATGTGGGATCAGACTTCCACTGGCCGTTGATCTTCTCTTGGTAACGGCGACTGCGTACGTAGGCCAGCGCTTGGTCGCCGACCAAGTTGACGCATCCTGCGGTGTCGATCTTCAAACCGGTGACGGTGTCGCGCGCTGGTTGCGCCACAAACACAGGTACCCCACCCACTGCGTTCACCACTGCTCGGAAACCCACGAAGTCGACTTCCACGTAATGGTTGACCTGTATGCCCACCTCGCGTTGGATGGTGCGAAGCAACCGACTGGGACCACCGTCGAAGGCCTGATTGATTTTGTCCTTGGTGCCCACGTCGGCCAGCGTGACCCAGAGATCGCGCGGGATGCTGAGCACGCTGACGGCGCCGGTACGAGGGTCCACGTGCAGCAACATCATGGTGTCGCTGCGGCTGCCCACCACCTGGGCAGCGCTACCGAACGAGGCCTGATCGGCACCGGTGAGGTCGGATCTGCTGTCGGAGCCCACCAGCAAGATGTTCTGCGGCAAGTCCGAGGCCACCGCCTGCAACGTGCCCTGTTCGATGGCCACGCGCTCCACCCGACCGAGGGCGTGGCCCACCCACCACCACAGCCCGCCTTCCACCAGGATGCCGAGTACGGCCAGCACACATCCCACCACGAGAGCTCCGCGCACCACTCGCCGGACCAACGAAGGTCCCGGCGGTCCGCTCACTTGGCGGAGTTGCTCCCAGTCGTCGTCCACGAAGCGCTGATACTACGGCGAGAGCACTGAAGCGGCGAGCGCGCCTGTTTGGCCACTCTCTGTGGGAGCACTGCGTGCCGATTTGCCGCGCCCGGTTGGTGGGTGGGTTGGGAGGGATCAGTTGATGGCACTCAGGTGGACCACATCGGCGGCCAGCACCGTTCGGGGAACGGTCTCCCCATCGGGCACCACCAACAATTGGCCGTGGTCATCGACGTCCACTGCCAGTCCCGTCCACGAATGGTCCGGCAGTTCCACTCGCACCTGGCAGCCAATGGTGGCGAGATGCCGTCGTTGGTCGGCCACGATAGAGGCAGGACTTGAGTCCCATTGGTCCAGTCTTTGGGCCAGCGCTGACAGTAGAGCTACGGCCACATCCACGATTCCAGGCGTATCGGCGCCGTCCATGAGATCACTGATCCACGCCGCTCGCTCCGCCAGCACTCCACTGACGTCAACGAGACGTTGGCGGTTGAGTCCGATGCCGATGACCACCGTGCCATGGGTCGCCTCGCACAGCACGCCCGCCACCTTGCGGTCCCCCAGTGAGGGCACGATCACATCGTTGGGCCACTTGAGACGGGCAGCCGACGAAGCTGAGCCCACACCCAACGCAACCAGCGCATCCAGTACCGCCAAGCCTGCGACCACCGGCACGAGTCCCAGAGAGGTCGACTGCTCCGACGGAACCGGCAGCAGAACGGAACCGGTGAAAGCACTGGCCGCCGGAGTGACCCACGTACGGTCCAATCGGCCCCGTCCGGCACTCTGATGGTCGGTTATCAGGACGGTGGGCGCTCGCTCACCGGCTCTCGCCCGCTCCCCCAGGGTGGTGTTGGTGGACGGACATTGCTCCACCCATTCGACAACCCACGTCCGCACAGCAAACGTGCCACTGCCAGTCGCATTCGCCGTCAACCGATCTTTTAGTTGCGCTTGCCTGGCAGAGGGGGTCATGTTGCGGCGAGGATAGGGCTCCCATGGCCGAGAAACTGCTCAAGAAAATCCTCATCGCCAATCGCGGCGAGATCGCTGTCCGAGTCATCCGCACCGCCCGGGAGATGGGTATCGCCACCGTCGCCGTATATTCCGAGGCCGACCGCAACGCACTCCATGTTCGCTTGGCCGACGAGGCCTATGCCTTGGGCGGCAACACCAGCGCCGAGAGTTACCTCAACACCGAAGCCATCCTCGATGCCATCACCAAGTCCGGGGCCGACGGTGTGCACCCCGGCTACGGGTTCTTCTCCGAGAACACCGACTTTGCCCGGGCCATCACCGACCGGGGGGTCGCCTTCATCGGCCCACCGCCATCAGCCATCGACGTGATGGGCGACAAGGTGAGCTCGCGCATCGCTGCGCAAAAGGCCAACGTGCCCATGGTGCCCGGCACCACGGAGTTCCTCAAGGATCACCACGACATCGTCGCCTTCGGGGCCCAGTTCGGTTATCCACTGGTGATCAAGGCGGCATTCGGTGGTGGCGGGCGAGGCATGAAGGTGGTCCGCTCTGCTGATGAGGCGGAATCGCAGTTGGCGTCGGCCCAGCGCGAGGCCAAGTCGGCGTTTGGTCGCGACGAGGCCTATATCGAGCGCTATCTCACGTGGCCACGCCATATCGAGATGCAGATCATCGGTGATCAGCACGGCAACATGGTGTGGGTGGGAGAACGCGATTGTTCCGCCCAACGTCGCCACCAAAAACTCATCGAGGAGTCACCAGCACCGGAGTTCAGCCAGGAACTGCGTGAGGCCATGGGTGAGGCGTCAGTGAAGTTGGCCAAAGCGGTTGGATACTTCAATGCCGGCACGGTGGAGTTCATCTACGAAGACGGCGCCTTCTTCTTCTTGGAGATGAACACCCGCCTCCAGGTGGAGCACCCCGTAACGGAAATGATCACTGGTATCGATCTGGTGGAGTGGATGATCCGAGTGGCGTCGGGTGAATCGCTGCCCATGACGCAAGACGAGATCAACGCAGCGCGGCGGGGCCACTCCATCGAGGTGCGCCTCAATGCCGAAAATCCCTCGGGCGGCAAGTTCATGCCGTCACCAGGACCCATCACCGAGTTCGTACGTCCCGACGGTTTCGGGGTACGCGTTGATGCTGGTTACGAACCGGGCGACGAAATCAGCCAGTACTACGACAATCTCATCGGCAAACTCGTGGTGTGGGGCAAAGACCGTCCTACCGCCATTGCCCGGATGCTACGCGCGCTGAAGGAAACGAAGATCAGTGGTGTACACACCACCATCGATGCCGACATCGCCATCTTGTCGCATCCAGATTTTGCCGCCGCCATCCATTCCACCAAATGGGTGGAAGACACCCTCGATCTCAGTGCATTGGTGTCCACCACCGGCACGGCCATGGAAACCACCCCGGATGGCCGAGTTCGGCGCGACCTCGATGTGGAGGTCAACGGGAAGCGGTTCACGGTGGCAGCGTGGGTGCCCGACACTGGGCCGGTGATGGTCGCGGTGGGGGCGGGCGGCGCCGGAGCCAAACCCAAGCGGGCTGCTGCTACCCACGCTGGTGCTGCCAGCTCCGGGTCGGGATCGGTCACGGTGCCCATGCAGGGCACCATCGTGAAGGTCTTGGTGGCCGTTGGTGACATGGTGGAGGCCGGTGCAGCGGTGGTGGTGCTCGAGGCCATGAAGATGGAGAACCACATCAGCGCCGAGAAATCCGGCGTGGTGAAAGAGATCAAGGTCAAGCCGGGCGACACGGTGGGGGCCGGCGATGTGGTGGTGGTCATCGAATGAGCGCAGCCCCCGTTTTTCAGGCGGCCGGATGAGTACTGCCAAGGATGCGGCCACCACTTGCGTCGACGCTGATTGCGA
>JAYVGK010000400.1:0-2001 GCA_043772215.1 Acidimicrobiales bacterium
TATTCCTTGGTGGCCACAAAGTTTGGCGTGACGTTCATCTTCGGGTCATACGGAACCTCGGACACCTCCATGGCCACTCCACCCACCAGACGTAACGAAGCCACGCATGCCGGACATGGTCCATAGAATTGCCCGTCCGCTGGCGCCGCGCATCGTGGACAGGTGAATGAAAGCAGTTCAACCACGCTGTGAAGGTAGCTGCGATTACTACGCTAAGTGCCTCATGACCAATCAGCCAACCGGACCGGCCCACGGCACTCGCGCCATCGTTGCGGCCTTGGTCGCCAATCTCGGCATTGCCGTTGCCAAGTTCATCGGGTTCTTGTTGACCCGCAGTTCGTCGCTGTTGGCTGAGTCGGGGCACTCATTGGCCGACACCGTGAATCAGTTCCTCCTCCTCGTCGGTGGGCGTCAGGCCAAACAAGACGAGGATGCCGTACATCCCTTCGGTTACGGCATGACCCGGTACTTCTGGTCATTCGTGGTGGCACTCATCTTGTTCAGCATGGGATCGTTGTTTGCCTTGTACGAGGGGTTTTCCAAATTGGGTCACCCGCACGAGTTGGACCGCCCGTGGGTGGCCATCGCCATCTTGTTGGTGGCCGTCGTTCTCGAGGGCTATTCGTTCCGTACGGCGATTGGAGAATCCCGACCGTTGAAAGGCAACCAAACTTGGTGGAAGTTCATTCGCACAGCCAAGGTCCCTGAACTCCCCGTGCTGCTCCTCGAGGACTCGGGGGCGTTGGTGGGACTCCTCATCGCCTTGGCGTCGATAGCCATGGCCCAAATCACTGGTGACGCCCATTGGGATGCTTACGGCACTTTGGCCATTGGTGTGCTGCTGGGATTGATTGCCGTCATCCTCATCGTGGAAATGCGTAGCCTGCTGTTGGGGGAGTCCGCCTCGCGTATCGATGTGGAAAAAATCGCTCGGGTGGTTCAGTCCCATACGAGGGTGCGGAAGTTGATTCATATGCGTACAATGCATCTGGGCCCGGAGGAGTTATTGGTGGCAGCCAAGGTGGAACTCGACTCCACACTGACGTTCGTCCAAGTGGCGACCGTCGTGGACGAGATCGAGGCACTCATCCGAACTGAAGTGCCCACGGCCCTGCGCGTCTATCTGGAGCCGGCGGTGTGGGACGAAAAGCGAGTCAGCGGTTGAAGTTCTCGAAATAGCGACTGGGAGTTGGCCCTCGCTGCCCCTGGTATTTGGACCCGACACTGGTGGATCCATAAGGGTTTTGCGCTGGGGTGGTCATGGTGAGAAAGCTCCCTTGGCCGATACGCATACCCGGATACAGCGTGATGGGCAGGGTGGCCACGTTGGACAACTCGAGCGTGATGTGACCATGGAATCCCGGATCGATGAAACCGGCAGTGGAGTGAATCAGCAGTCCCAATCGACCCAGCGACGACTTGCCCTCGATACGCGCCACCAAGTCATCGGGGAGGCCTAATCGTTCGGCCGTGGCCCCAAGGACGAACTCACCGGGATGCAGCATGAAGCATTGACCGTCACCGATCTCTACCAATTCGGTGAGGTCCTCTTGGTCCTCACGAACATCAATGACTCGCGTGGTGTGGTTACGAAACACCCTGAAGTACCGGTCCAACCTCAAATCAATGGACGAAGGTTGGACATTGGCAGGCTCGAACGGGTCGACCACGATGTGCCCGCTGGCCACGGCCTCGTTGATGGATCGGTCGGACAAGATCATCGTGATCTCACGCTACCGGGTGAGATGAGGGCCGGGCTCAGGAGTGAACTTAGCGAGTCAGCAAGGTCGCCAGTGTCCATACGCACGCCAACAAGCCCACCACCGCCATCGACACGGTCCGTCCTCGGGGAGCTTGCGCCAGATCTCCTGACTTGGTTCGCGCTGGCGGTCGAAACAGGGCAGCCATGTTTCCCACCAACATGGCGGCTCCGAGGGCGCCCACCAGCAGAACCAGAAGATCACTCCCACCAAGCATGCTTCAACGGTACCCGAGCAATCG
>JAYVGK010000401.1:0-1890 GCA_043772215.1 Acidimicrobiales bacterium
CACTTCATACCAAAAGGCCCGGGTAAGCAGTGTGGAGGGTGGCAGGTCCAATTGCTCCTCGCTCAGGACCGTATTGGTACTGATCTTCTTGCGTTGGAATCCAGTGACTGTCTCCTCCACTTCCACCCGCCCCAAGCACAGGGTAAGCCGTCCTGCCGCCGAGGTGCGCTCCACCGACAGGAACCGCAACTGCGTATCGCTGCGGGCCTGTGTGTACTCATCGGTGTCCACTGCTTCCACCCATGCAACATGCTCGTGGCGATCCAACGCCGCCACCCGGAACTGCTGACCCTGGTGCAAATACAATGCACCCGGGTGCACCACGGAGAACGCTCGGGCACCATCGACCGTACCCACCAGCCGATCATCATCAGCCACGATGCGGTACTCGTTGGAGCCATTGCCGCTGCGTAATGAAACTCGCACCGCAGGAGACCCCACACCTGCGTACACCGCCCGCCCGTTGACCACCACCAACTCATCATCGAGCACCAACTGACGCACCGCATCGGACACCGCTTCGTCAAGCGGCGCTGCACTCCAGACCGAATCTGCGTCGGGGGTGATAGGCACTTCGTGGGCGGCACAAACCACCTGCGGCAACAACACGAACAGGTTGGACGGGTTGATCACCACCGGCTCGGCCGGGCGATTGGTGAGCTCGGATGGGTGGGCGGCGTACCACTGATCCAGCGCATCATCACCGGCCACCAGCACGGCCAGCGACTGCTGCCGGGACCTACCGGCTCTGCCGATTTGTTGGCGAAACGAGGAGATGGTGCCTGGAAAACCGTTACAGATACAGGCGTCGAGGCCCCCCACATCTACACCCAACTCCAACGCATTAGTGGCCGCCACGCCCAAGAGTTGGCCACTGAAGAACTCCGCCTCGATAGCGCGCCGCTCCGCTGGCAGGTACCCGCCTCGATACGGCCGCACCGCTTCGGCCATGGACTCCGGAACCAATCGGCGGGCCCGAGCTGCCACCACCTCGGCGCCGCGCCGACCACGAGTGAAGGCGATCGTGCGATAGCCGTGGGTGACCAGACCGGCCAACAGGTGAGCGGTGGCGGCGTTTCCCGACACCGGCACTCCGTTGAGGTCGGCAGGCGGATTCCAGACGCCGAGCAACCGCTCGCCCCGTGGCGAACCGTCATCGTCCACGCACTCCACCGGCGCCCCGATGAGCTCGTGGGCCAAACGACCGGGGTGGCCCACGGTGGCCGATGCGCTAATGAACACCGGCGATGACCCATACAAGGTACACACCCGTTGGAGGCGGCGCAGTACATGGGCGACGTGAGAGCCAAAGATGCCGCGATAGGTGTGCAACTCGTCGACCACCACGAAACGCAACCGCTTCAGAAACGATGCCCACCGACCGTGAAAGGGCAACAACCCCTGATGCAACATGTCCGGATTGGTGAGCACACACGTGGCATTGCGACGGGCCCACATCCGGGCGTCGGGGGCACTATCACCGTCGTAGGTGACAGGTATCAGGCCCGGTACCCCTAATGCACCCAGAGCTCGCAATTGATCCTGAGCCAGGGCCTTGGTGGGAAACAACAGCAGGGACGTGGGAGCGCGAGCACTGCGCCCCTCGGAAGTAGCCGCGGCCAGCGCAATGGGAAGCTGATAGCAAAGCGATTTGCCCGAGGCGGTGCCAGTGGCCACCACCACGTTGCGCCCGGCCATCACGTGGCCGACGGCTTGCACCTGATGCGACCACAGAGCCGAGATGTCCACCCCCATACCGACACGCACGGTTGCCGGCACTTCGACGCCGACGCTGCTCAGTGACGCGAACTCAGCCGATCTCGCTGCCACCGTCTCCATGTGGACCAGCTCACCATTGCGGGCCAGGTCCGCCAACAGGGGCTCGAATCC
>JAYVGK010000402.1:0-2538 GCA_043772215.1 Acidimicrobiales bacterium
TCGACGTCACCACCAACGCAACATGATCTGCGCGCAGGTGATCACCCACTCGTAACTCGACTCGGGCGCCGGCCGCCAGGGTGATTTCTGGCCACGGCAGACCCTCCGCTGCACCAGGGGCCAAGGCAGTCACACGTATCGACGCCGGTTGGTCAAAAGGATTCAACACCGAAACTGTTTCATCGACGGCCGCACTGGCTCCCCCTTCGGCCAACACCCAACGGGTTGCGGTACGGGCCGAACCGAGCAGTGATGCCAGCCCTCGCCGTCGAGCGGGTGCAGTGGCGCGCACCGTACGCTGAACCACCACTGGGGACCCCTCGCTCACCAGCATCGCCACCGAATAGCTGACCCCCTTGGGCAGTCGGGTTTCTTTGCCTGGTTCGAATGTGAGCCGTCCCCCTTTGGGAACAGTGACGGTGAATGGTTCCGTGTCTCCTTGGTCGAGCAGGAATGCCACGTCCACCACTGCGTCGCGGATGCCCGGATTCAGCAATTCGTATCGCTCATCCAAGCCCACCGATGATGGCGATGATGAGCCACCGTTGGGAAAAAACCATGTACGAGAGGCTTCGGGGGCTCCGATGATAAGCGCGCTTCCCACTGTGCCTACCGTGAAGCGCTCCGAGGCCACCACGCGCCCGGACCGGGCCGAGACCGCCGTGCTGAGCTGGGCCCTTCGCCGTACATATCGTTGAAGGGGAATGGTCCGTACTGATCCACCCGGAATGGCTAAGCCCTGAAGCGCGCCGGGACGAGCGATGCCGCTGTCGGTGACGAACCGCAGATCGACCAAGGCGTCCTCGGGAAACGGATTGAACAACACCAGATCCGTAGTGGAACCAACCACCGTGGATCCGTCGGGAAACCACCAGCGAGACGAAGCAGTCGAAGAACATGACGCAACCGGGTCGCCGTTTCCCGGCAACCGTGCCTCCACCACTGCGCCCCCGGCGCTGAGTTCCACGACTGCCCCAAGCGTAGGGACACTGTCGACCTTCACGCCCGGTATGTCGGCTATTGCCACCACCAGCGGCGCCGTCCCATCGAGGGTGACGGACCGTTGGCCCACCAATCCCGAAGGACCATGCAGTGTGACCGTCCCAGTGACTGGCCCGTCTGCTCCGGGAGCAGCAATGGTGATGAAGCCCGGCCCCGTGGCGGAGTCAGCCACCATGGGACAGAACCACGCTGACCCGGTACTGGTGCCAGGCGTGGCCGTCGCTGCCATCTGAATGCGTCGGCTGAGTTCAGTTCCACTGGTTCGGCTGGGACGGAAGTGGTCGTACGCCACGCCGCCGACACCGACGAGTACCACCAGCGCCAAGATTGGCAGCCTCCACGCCTGAGCGTCCGAGTGTCGACGCAGGGGCGTCGAGAGCGTTCGCGCGCCGGCACCGTGCGCTTCGCCCGTGTCGGACGCAGCAGTTCGACGGCGGCGGATCACGACTGCCCTCCAGAATCGGACGGGCCTGACCGGCGAGGATCCGTAGGCCATTCGATGTCATCGACATCGTCACTGTCCCCAGTCGAGGGGATCGGCGCATCGCTTGACGACGCTGTCCGATTCTTGAGGCCCTGTCGCGTGGTCCAACTGGCCCACAGCTCATCGGCCAGCGTGCCTTCTACCGGTGCTTCGTCATCTCCTGGCACTGACTCAGCAGGCGGGGTCATGGCACCGGAGCCAGAGTCAACCAAGCGCAGTTTGGGCCTCAGGCGCGTAGATACATTCGGGGTAGAGGGGCTGCGCCGGAGGGCACCTGCGTCGGTGCGACCGACTTCGGAATTGGTAGGCCGGTCGAGTGCATCCATTGCCTCCAGCGCATCGTCATCGGCAAAGGCGCGTTCCACACTGAACGCTCCCTCGATGCCATCGTGGACCTCCTCGGGGGGAAGGAGGGAAACCAACTCGGCCAGGTGTCTGCGTCGGGCTCTCCAAGCACCAATCGCCGCTCCCCCAGCCAGCACCCAGAGCCCAACTTGCACAAACAACGCCAAGCGCAACAGCGGCGGCGGTTGATAGTCCAATCGGACCGGGCCAGCGGCGGTTACTGCGAAGTCCATGGATGTGGCGGTGTTGCTACGGACGGCAGTGCCAGCACTGGTGTGGAGCGACCATCGTGACGACGGGGTGTCGGCCACCCTCAACGTACCGGCCCGGGGAATCTGACCCGATATGCGGACACCATCAGATGCTCCTCCGAGCACCGTGCTCGGCGTTTTCGCTGCTCCCGCCAAACTGGCGGAGCTGCTCACAGTGCGCCTCGGCACCCAAGTGGTGTTCTCGTATACCCGTAAGCCTCCCGAGACGTCGAGCTGGCGGAGGTCGAGTTGGGCGTCGAGCATGCGCCGGGCCGAATCCGGAAGGGGGCTGGTGGCTGAACGGTCAGGGGCCGCTCGTTCTACCAGCACCACATAGCGCACGGCCATGGGACTGAACTGTTGACCCAGGTGAAATGTGGCGTTGTCGCGTGCCAATCGGAGGTCATCAGCCACCAGTCGACCGCCGCCATTCATGGACCCAGGCCATGACGTGCG
>JAYVGK010000403.1:0-3290 GCA_043772215.1 Acidimicrobiales bacterium
TCCGGGCCGAGGCCGGAGAACCGCATGGTGCTGAGATCTCCGTCGGGACGCGACACATAGTCGAACATCAACACGTCCACTCCAGCCACCGCCGCCTCCAAGGCCACTGCGGAGTTGTAGTTGCGCACGAGGGCGTTACCGAAGTTGGTGTATCCAACCGCTTTGCCGGTGATCGGTTGACCCGCAGCGTCTTGGACAACCTGTTCAGGATGACCAGTGCGCTGTGCTGCTTCCACGAACAGCGGGTCACGGAAGGTGACCACGCGACCCACCACCAGCACCCGGGCCGCATGGAGTTGATTCACCACCGCCTTCAGGTCATACAGGCCCAGTGACGCCCCCAATTGGTTCACCAACGGAACCCCGGAGGTGTGGCCCAGATGTCCTTGTTCGTCCTTGATGTCCAATTCAACGGCAGTGATCCGGCCCGCCGCAGCCAACGCCAAGAGTTCGTTGCGCCGCTTCTCATCGGCCCAGGCAGCTTGGGTTACGTGCACACTGCGCAGTTCGGGCAGCAGATTGGTCAGTGTCGATTTGCGAAGCGTGGAGTGTTCGTTGCCAGCCAGATCCCGCGCAGTGATACGCAGCGCCCCCACGGGTGGGTAGGCAAATCGCACTGTGAAGCGACCCAGCGCGTCAGCCACTGCTCTGACACCGTTGACGCTCACGGTGGCTTGGGCTTCGGTGACGCCAGTGACCGTGACAGGTGCTTGCATCGAGGTGACCGCCGACATGGACACTTTGGTGAGGGTGGGCTCGGCACTATCGATGGAGAACACCACTTGTTTGGAGGCCGGCCCCCGCAGCAACAGACCTCCCCCCGAGGTCACGGTGATTCGGTGGAAGCCATCGATCATGGGACCCAGCGTGAACCGTAATTTGCCGTCCACGACCCTGGTGGGGACGGGCAGCCCGTCGAGTTGCACCTTGGCCGAACGGGTGGATGACGCCGGCTTCACCGACACTGTGACTTCGAGCTTTGCAGCATCGGCGGCGCGCAGGAACTGCTTGGGCACCAAGCCCTGAACGGTGATGGTGTGGCGGGGCCACACAAAGGGCAGCGCCACCAATACCGAGACCAGTATCAAGGCCAACAACGCTGCCCGGCCCCGCAACGACATGCCGGTGGGTCGCCGGTAGCTCGACTCCGACGACACCGGGAGCATCGTTCTCCCAGTACGGGCCAGTCGACGCAAGATGTCGTCTGGATGGCTGACTCGCCACCCGGATTTGTCGGATCGGGCCATTGGCCCCCATCGTGCCAGACCGCGTTGTGACGACCTGGCTTCGATCGCGGCACAAGGCACGTTGCACCCATTCACAATGGGCGTCCAGGCCGATTTTGTGGGTGGGTCGGGGGTGGTCAGGGGTGGTCAGGGGTGGGTCAGAGATGGATGAGCAGGCCCAGACTGAGCAATACGCCGAACATCAACTGAATCTGGGCGGTTCCACCCAAGACCGCAATGAGTTGGCGCCCCTGCGCTCCGGAATGCACCGTTCGCATCGGAGTACGCACAGTGAGCAGGGCCGCCAAGGCGATCAGAGCAAACCATCGATGGCTCACTGTTGCCACTGCGGGCACCACGGCAAACGCCAACCCTACACAGCCCTTATAGAGCCACCGAGTGCGCTGGTCACCGAGCTTCACCGCCATGGTGCGCTTGCCGGCCACGGTGTCACCGGGGATGTCGCGCAGGTTATTGACCACGATCAGGGCGGTGGCCAACAAACCCACGGGGATACACGCCACCACCGCCAACGCCGTGATGCGGTTCTCTTGCACAAATGCCGAACCGACCGTGGCCACCACCCCGAAATACACGAACACGAACAACTCACCGAAGCCGGCATAGCCGTAGGGACGGGGACCACCCGTGTAGGTCCAGGCTGCCACGATCGCTGACAATCCCACCGCCACCAGCCACAGGGTGGTGACCAAGGCCAAACCGAGACCCACCACGGCCGCCACCCCGAACGCCACGAAGGCTGCTCTTTTCACTGCGCTGGCTGAGGCCAATCCGCCACCCACCAGCCGAGCTGGGCCTACTCGCGCTTCGTCGGTGCCCTTGATGCCATCGCTGTAGTCATTGGCGTAGTTGACCCCGATCTGCAGGGCCAGACCCACCACCAACGCAGCCACGAATCGCCACACGATGATCTGGTGATGGACGGCTGCCACAGCGGTGCCCACCACCACGCTCACGATAGCGGTGGGCAACGTACGCGGTCGCGCCCCCAATACCCACGGGTTGGACCATAGGCCGGTAGGTGGTGACGGGGTGGAGCCCGGGACGACCGGAGCAGGGGAACTCACAAAGGGCACCGTACCGTGGCGGCGCACCGTACGATCTTCATCCGTGGTGCGTACACCCGTCACAGTCGCCGTTCTCATGGCGCGCTTAGTACTCGCCGCCGTCATGGCGGCAGCGGCGGCGGGCAAACTTCGTGACCTCGAGGGCACCCGTATGGCGGTGATCGACCTCGGCGTGCCGAGGAGAGTCAGCGGAGTGGTCACCGCTGCGCTTCCCTTGGTTGAGATCACCGCTGCCGTGGCGTTGCTCCTTCCGCTACGAGCGGTGATGCTGGCCGGTGCAGCCTTGGCCCTGGTGCTGCTGGCGGCCTTCACGGTGGTCATAGGGCGCACCCTGGCCGCCGGGCGGCGGCCGCCGTGCCACTGCTTCGGGGCCCGCTCCAACGCGCCGCTGGGCCTGGATGCGATCGTCCGGAATGCTGCGTTGGCAGCACTTGCCGTCGTTGTCCTGCTCGGCTGAGCGGTAGCCATGCCGTTGTCGAAAGCGTCGATCTCTCGCTTCCAGGGCTTGCCGGAATATGCCCGGCGGGTACTCGACGTGGTGGACGCCATTCCATATGGCAAAGTCGTGGCCTACGGCGACATTGCTGCATGGCTGGGCGAAGGCGGCCCCCGTCAAGTAGCCAAGATTATGTCCCGCTACGGCGAGGAGTCGCCATGGCACCGGGTACTGAGAGCCGATGGTACGTGCGCTGCTGAAGTTGGACAGCGCCAGCTTCCACTACTGCGCGGCGAGGGCGTGCCATTTGGAAAGTCCTATGACCGGGTGCGCATGAGTGAGGCCCGATGGGATCCACGGGAGCGGTCCACTACGTCGTCCAAGTCATAAGTGCACATTCCAACATCGTACGTGCACGTTCAACCGGCTAGTTGCTCCAGTGCGTACGCCGCGTACAGTGCCATACCAGTGGGCATGGCATTCTCGTCGAAGCGCACCAGGTTCGAATGATTGGGTGCCGCCGTAAACGGATTCACCCCG
>JAYVGK010000404.1:0-2793 GCA_043772215.1 Acidimicrobiales bacterium
ACTTGGTTGTTCCGGTCGATCCGCAACGACACCACAATGTGATGGAGGCCCATCGCACACAACGACTCTTCCAGCGGCTTGCGCGTAGCCCCGTGTACATATTCGTTGAGCACCAGCACATCGGGAGCAAGAGCGGTAACTGCTTCGGTAAAGCCTGGTCTGATTCGACATTCGCGAGTCTGATGTCCAAGATTCCACGCCACCAATCGGAGCCGTCGAGGATTAGCAGCCATCCGCATCGAACCCTCGGTGAACGCATTCACTTGAGCACCTGTGATATCAGGACGTATGCGAATGAGCAGGCGGTGATCAAAGGCCAACACAGCGCAGCGGTCCGGAGCCAGGCTCGGAACCTCGACCGTAAGCGGATCCGAGGGATTACAGCCCTCGCAGCAACACTTGCCAACAGCAAAATCACCGGCCACAACACAGCCACCAGCGTCACGCGTTTGGCAAGCACAAACAAAATCAATATCAGCACGAACGACAACATCATCCCTTCGGCAATGACTTCAGCACCGTGTTCAACCGCCATCGGGAGAGCATCTTGTTCATCAAGGCGATGTTCGCTGGCGTTGATGAACGAGCGCATTGCGGCCGCTGCATGTGATTGCACTTCGGTGCTCAGAGTCTCTGTCCGAAGTTCATCCAGCCATTGGGATAACGCTCGACCTCGCACTATCGGAGTGCTGTCGATGAACGCTATGTCGGGTCGATCTCGCCAGCCGCCCCACACCACCACGACTGGGGCAACGTCGACGCGGATCAGGTGGGGCTTGGCCAACAGTCGCAGCCGCAGATGCCTTGCCGCCATCCGCGATTGGGTTGCGCCCTTGTCAAGCCTCGTCTGTTGATAGCCGGTGTCACGATCCGACGGTGGCATCCACTTGGTCTCGAAGGCCAACACCCCTGCCGGTCCAATGGCCACGTGATCGGTGTTGCTCCGGCCGGGGAAGTGAATATCGTGAACGACCGTCCAACCACGCTCCGAAAGCATCTTCAACTGCGAGGCCGTCTCGGACTCGTATTCGGCTCCGATCATCGAGGACGCGGTGCCGGTTTGGATCATCGTGGCCCACACCACGGCGCACGCACTGGAGCTGATTAGGATTCCGGTGAACAATCCCGCAAGCCAATCATTGGCCCAGCGATGCAACGCAGCGTTGCCGACGACCGCAACAGCGATGATCACGATCAGCATGGCAATCCAATATCGGACTGGGATTGCCGTCGCTTCAGCCCACATCTGGCGGCGTGCCTTGCGGCGCACGTCCAAACCGGCCCGTTTGCGTGACTGCCGCTTCATCAAAGCCGCAAGCTTGAACTGACTCATTAAGTCGTCATCATCGCCATGTCGGGTCCATCGACCGATTCAGCACTCACCTCAAGTCATTTGATGAGCGGGACTGCCGTGCCCGTTCCGTTCGATCAGGCGAGAGAAGTGGCGACGGCTGATTCCGCAACTACCCTTGAGGGACCCTGGTCCGCTCCAATGTCAACCGATTTTGGCCAAGGGATGAGCATTTCCAGCGTGATTGGCGATGGCTGCGCTCGCCTGTGCGCCGGGCCCAAATCCCCCGGGGTGCGGGTGCCGGGAGGTTCACCTCACTGTCCGTATCGAGCCTGCCCAATCGTTTTCCAACATCAGGCAAGGAAGTCGGTCGGCTCGCCCTCGCTTCGGCCGTAGCTGTGGCGGATAGCGCGCGACTGTGGCGTGTACCCGCCAACTATGCGCCACAGCTGCGCGCCAGCCACCACACCTGCGCCATCGATGGCCTGATGTTCGCCCGCTTTGCAGCGTCCAAAGGGGGTCCGGCGGTCGAGTGGAGTAGCCGTTGCGGACAGCGCAATCCTGGCTCCATTCGATGGGGGATGTGCCGCTACCGCAACAATCGACTTGCGGCATCGGGGCTGAGCGCAGTGAGGAGGCGAAAGTTGACGGACATGGGGTGGTCGCCGTGATGATCGACCGGGGCGACTCGGCCGCAGTACTCAAAGGCTACGTCGGTCTTCTTTACCCTGACGAACAGGTGGATACGAGTACCCGTGTCCAGAGCATTCAAAATCTCCCTGCCCTTCTTCCCCTCCGGCCCCACGCTGTTCTGCGACGACCACACGAAACGATCATTGGCCAAGAACTGATCCTCGTACCCACTCGTGGTCAGCGTCACGAACAGCACCACATCATGCGCCAGTGATACGTGCCCCGACTGCCAATTTCCGGAGTTGTACACCACTCCAAACAACCCAGGCACTTGCTCGCGTTTGAATCGCTCCCCGATGAACTGAGCCACCGGACTCACCTCACTTTGCTCCAATCGGCGCACAAGGGTGGCCACGATCGACATGGATGAAGTGCCAGCGATCTCTGGTACGTCCGGATCCGTGGACGACAACACCCAGCCGCTGCCCGATACAGCAGACGTGGACCGCCGCAGTACCTTTAGTACGGCCGTGGCCCCATCAGCGGGCGTCATCTGCACCAGTACCCGATGACCTTCCAGGTCGCTGCGGCCCACCCCGCCAGCCCACCTAAACAGCAAGTGATCACCGTGATGGATTGGGTCGGGCCCACCGGCCATCGAGTCACCCCGGCTCACAGCAACAAACATCACGACCGGGTCGAGCGCTTCACCGCCAAGCGCCGTACTCAGAGTGATGGTGTCGCTCACCACCGGCGCCTGCGCACCATTATCAAACGCACCACAGGCCACAGCAAAGGACGGGTAGAAGGGCAACAACTCACTCGCTCCGGCATCACCCTCAGCCCGCATTACCCACTGGCCATCAATC
>JAYVGK010000405.1:0-3423 GCA_043772215.1 Acidimicrobiales bacterium
GGCCCTCGGAGGACCTTCTCCGAACACAGTCGATGTCCTCGAGTACCCGGTTCGCTGGGCACCTCGGGGCGTGAGTAACAGTGCGCTCTGCACGGCCAAGCCGTGTGGAGCGTTCGCATGTCCGGTTCGATCTCCGATCTTGCCGAACCACTACGAGCGTTTTTGTGAAGAGATGAGCGAGACACCAAATGACCCGAACAGCGATAGTCGGCGAAAAGGTCGGCATGACGCAGCTCTGGGACGACCAGAACAACATCATCCCGGTGACAGTCGTCAAGGTAACCCCGGCACGGGTAGTGCAGATCAAAACACCGGAGCGAGACGGCTACGCCGCCATCCAGATCACGTACGGCAAAGTAAAAGCCAGCCGAGTAAATCAGCCTGAGTCGGGTCACTACGCCAAGGCTGGCGTGGACCCAGGCAAGGCGTTGCTGGAGTTTCGAGTCGACGACTCGTCGGCATGGACGGTTGGCCAGGAGATTGCGGTTGACGTACTGAGTGCTGGTCAGTTCGTTGATGTCACCGCCCTATCCAAGGGCAAGGGTTTCGTCGGCGTCATGAAGCGCCATAATTTCCATGGTGTGGGCGCCTCTCACGGCTCCCACCGTAACCATCGAGCCCCCGGCTCAATTGGCGCCTGCGCCACCCCCGGCCGTGTGTACAAGGGTCAGAAGATGGCCGGACGAGTCGGTGCTGAGCAAGTCACTACTCAAAACCTGAAGGTCATCAAGGCCGACGCCGAGGGAGAACTACTCCTCGTACGTGGCGCCGTGCCTGGGCCAAAGGGTGGACTGGTCATCATTCAAGCGGCATCCAAGGCCACCAAGAAGGGGTTGAAATAATGACTGCACAGTCGCTCGTCACACTCCCCCTACGTTCCGCCGCTGGTGCCGATCTCGGCACGATTGCCGCTGATCAGTCTTGGTTCGGCATCGAGCCGAACATGTCTGTGCTCCACCAAGTGGTCACCGCACAATTGGCGGCCCGCCGTTCCGGAACACAGTCCACCAAGACTCGTGCAGAGGTGGCCCGATCGGGTCGCAAGTCACGTCGTCAAAAGGGTGGCGGTACGTCTCGTCAGGGTTCGATGCGGTCCCCCAACTGGATCGGTGGCGGTGTGGCCCTCGGCCCCAAGCCCCGTAAGTACGTTCAGCGCACGCCCAAGAAGATGGTGAATTTGGCTCTGCGCTCGGCACTGTCTGACCGCGCATCCGATGGCCATGTCTTGGTGATCAACGAATTCATCTGGTCCGTGCCCAAGACCAAAGACGGTCTGGTCTCACTGAAGGCGTTGGGCGTTGACGGTCGGGTGTTACTTGTCTGCAATCCGTCCACTGAATCCGAACTGATCGCCGCCAAGTCGCTGCGCAATGTGCCGGCAGTTCAGCTCATCGATGCTGGTGAACTGAATGCCTATGACGTGTTGTTGAACGACTGGATCGTGTTCACGCAGGCCACCGTGCCCGGTGCTCCAGCCTCCGAGGAGTCCAAGTGAAAGATCCCCGCGACGTCATTATCAAGCCGGTGGTGAGTGAGAAGAGCTACGGGCTCATCGACTCCGGCGTGTACACGTTCATCGTTGCCCCCGGGTCGAACAAGACCGAGATCCGCCAAGCCATCGAGTCGATCTTCGATGTCAAGGTGAAGCAGGTCAATACGTTGAACCGTCCTGGCAAGCGCACTCGCAACCGCAAGAGCGGTTCGATGAGTGCCAAACCCGATTCCAAGCGCGCCATCGTCACCCTCGCCGGTGATGATCGCATCGCCATCTTCGAGAACTGACCCAGGAACCGTCATGGGAATTCGCCTCAGAAAACCAACCAGCGCCGGTCGCCGCTTCCAGTCCGTCTCGGACTTCCAGGAACTCACGACTGATCGCCCGGAGAAATCGTTGCTCGCCCCGCTCACCAAGAGTGGCGGTCGCAACAGTTATGGTCGTAAGACATCGCGCCATCGTGGTGGTGGACACAAGCGCCAGTACCGGATCATCGATTTCCGTCGCACCAAGGATTCGATCCCGGCCAAGGTCGCTACCATCGAATATGACCCCAATCGCACGTGTCGGATTGCGTTGCTGCATTATGCGGACGGCGAGAAGCGTTACATCTTGGCCCCGGCCAAGCTCAACGTCGGTGATGTCATCACCAGCGGACAGGGCTCGGACATCAAGCCCGGCAATGCCCTTGCGCTGCGCTTCATTCCCGTCGGCACCGTGGTGCACAACGTGGAACTCAAGCCCGGTGGCGGCGGCAAGATGGCCCGCAGCGCAGGCATGAGTGTGCAACTCGTGGCCAAGGAAGGCGACTACGCCACCCTCCGGCTACCGAGCACCGAAATGCGTCGCGTGCCGATCGACTGCCGGGCCACCGTGGGTGAAGTTGGCAACTCCGAACACGAGTTGCTGGTCATCGGCAAGGCCGGTCGTAACCGCTGGAAGGGCAAGCGCCCTCAGACCCGTGGCGTTGCCATGAACCCTGTTGACCATCCCCATGGCGGTGGTGAGGGTCGTACCTCAGGTGGTCGTCATCCCGTTTCACCATGGGGCAAAGCCGAAGGCCGTACCCGTGACAAGAACAAGGAAAGCCAAAAACTCATCGTCCGTCGCCGCCGTTCTCGCGGTTCGCGGCGATAGGAGAGAGACCAAAACATGCCTCGCAGCCTGAAAAAAGGTCCCTTCGTGGACGACCACCTCATCAAGAAGGTGGACGATCTCAACGCCAAGGGCGAAAAGCGCGTCATCAAGACGTGGTCGCGCCGTTCCACCATCATTCCGGACATGGTGGGCCACACCATTGCCGTGCACGACGGTCGTAAACACGTACCGGTGTACGTCAGTGAGTCCATGGTGGGACACAAGTTGGGCGAGTTCTCGCCCACCCGTACGTTCCGCTACCACGCAGGTCAAGAGAAGTCCGGGAGGCGCTGAACATGACCGCCGCCAAGACCAACGAGTCCCCGGTACGCGCTCACAAGAGTGCGCAACGCGGGCCCGCTGGCGAGGGAGTCCGCTCCACCGCCAAGTTTGTACGCACCTCGCCATACAAGATGCGAGTGGTACTGAATCTTATTCGTGGGCAGAAAGTGGCCGATGCTGCTGACATTCTGCGCCTGTGCGAGCGCGACGCCGCCATCACTATCGGCAAAGTGCTCAAAGCAGCCGTTGCAAATGCGGTCAACAACGATGAGATTCCTGCCGAGGAGCTCTATGTGTCGGCCTGCTACGCAGACGAGGGCCCCACGATCAAGCGGTTTCGTCCAAGGGCACGGGGGCGCACCGGCCGGATCCTTAAGCGGACCAGCCACATCACGGTCATGGTCAGCCGCCTACCCACCGATTTGCTGAGCCAAGCCCGTACCCGCTCCGCCGAGCAGGTCGCCCAACGCGCCGCCCGAACCGCAGCTTCACGGGCCACCGCTGAGCAA
>JAYVGK010000406.1:0-2527 GCA_043772215.1 Acidimicrobiales bacterium
CGTAGAACGCCAACGTGGCGCACTAGCGTTTTCACCGCTAACGAGCCGGAGGAGACAACCGCACCATGGCCCTGGCCCGAGGTGCACGGATGGCAGGAGCCACGCTGTAGGAGGACACCGAGGTGCTATCGATAGAGGTGGTCGACGACGTGGTCACGGCGGTTATCACCGAGCACGGGCGTATCGAATGCGAAGCGGTGGTGGTGTGCGCCGGTCAGTGGACGCGAGCCCTGGCCGCCACGACGCGCAGGTCAGCGTACTGCTGGTAAAGATGTTTCGGTGGAACCCCGTCCGTGGCGCCGGATTCAATGCCTTGGGCATCGCTGCCGGTGGGGGAGCGTGCCGGGCCTTGGCTCTGTGGGTGCACGACCCAGCCATGAGCAAGGTCAAGGCCTAGGAGGTCCGCGAATCGTGCGGGCCCGTCCGCAGTACTTACACTCGCGGCCGTGACGAGATCAACCTCTACCAGTGCCCGGGCGGCCATCGTGGGCGCATTCGAGCATCCGTTGCGCCATATTCCCGATCGCACCTTGGCCCAAGTCCATGCCGAGGTGGCCATTGGTGCGCTGCGCGATGCGGGGCTCACCATTCGCGATGTCGACGCCTATTTCTGCGCTGGCGATGCCCCCGGGTTCGGGGCACTGTCCATGGCTGATTATCTGGGCATCGACGCCCGGCTCACCGACACCACCGAAACCGGCGGCTCGTCATATCTGGCTCATGTGGGCCACGCAGTGGATGCGATTGCCGCAGGCCATTGTCACGTGGCGTTGGTGACCCTGGCCGGCAAGCCTCGCACGGGCGGATCGCAGCCGGGTGGTAGCGGCAACTTCGGTGATGCGCCGGAGGCCAATTTTGAAAATCATTGGGGCGGATCGGTACCGGGCTACTACGCCATGGCAGCTGCTCGCCATATGCATCAGTACGGCACCACCAGCGCCCAATTGGCGGCCATCAAGGTGGCGGCGTCCAGCCACGCCCAACACAATGCCAATGCGTTCTTACCCAAGTTGGTGAGTGTGGAAGAGGTTCTGGAGTCACCGTTGGTGGCTGACCCCTTGCATCGTCTCGACTGCTGTGTGATCACCGATGGCGGGGGTGCGGTGGTGGTGGTGAGCCCTGAGGTGGCCCGAACTTTGAACCGTCCCGAGCGCGCCGTGGCCGTACTGGGCCACGGTGAGGCCATCCGCCACTCCAGCAACGGTCGTAGCGATCTCACCCATACCGCTGCGTTGTGGTCTGGGCCACCCGCATTCGAGCAAGCGGGCGTCACTGCTAGCGACATCCAATACGCGTCGATCTACGACAGCTTCACCATCACGGTACTGCTGAGCTTGGAGGACCTCGGATTCTGTGCCAGGGGGGAGGGTGGCCGGTTTGTGGAATCAGGCGCGCTCCTCGCGCCAAACGGGGTTCTGCCGTTCAACACCGATGGGGGTGGATTGTGCAACAACCACCCCGGAAACCGAGGAGGCATGACCAAGATCATCGAGGCGGTTCGCCAGGTTCGCGGCGAGGCCCATCCGGCTGTGCAGGTTCCTGATTGTGCACTGGCCTTGGCGCACGGTACCGGTGGCTCACTGGCCACCCGTACCGGGGCATCTACGTTGATCCTGGGTCGGTCATCATGAGCGCGTCCAATCTGCCCACTCGGGCCATCCTGGCCAATGTGGAGACGCAGGAGTTCTGGGATGCCACGGCAACAGGTCGATTCCTATTGCGCCGCTGTAACACCTGCGAGGCGGTCATCTGGTATCCGCGCTCGCACTGCCCCATATGTATGTCCACAGATGTTTCTTGGATCGATGCAGCGGGAACCGGTGTGGTGTACAGCTTCACCGTCACACGCGCCGCATCGGGGACGTGGAAGGGTGCGCTGCCGTATGTGCTGGCCTTCGTGGAGTTGGACGAGGGTCCACGGGTACTCACCAACATCGTGGATATCGATGTGGACGAAGTCCGTATCGGCATGGCGGTGCGAGTGGTGTTCGAAGACCCCATCGAGGGCTCGGCGCTGTACCGCTTTGCTCCTGTCACCTCCTAGGCGGTTGAGACCAGGCGGCGGACCCCCTTGGCCACCTACTGTTGACAGTATGGAACTTCGAGATCGAGTGGTGGTCATCACTGGCGGCGGGTCGGGCATCGGCGAGGCCCTCGCCCGGGCGGCCCAGGCCCAAGGTGCACGCCACGTGGTGGTAGCTGACCTGGACGGCGCCCAAGCGGATCGGGTGGCCGCCGACATCGGTGGCATGGGAGTGGCCATCGATGTCCGCAACGAAGCAGCCATCATTGCGCTGGTGGAAAACACCGAGGCCGGTCACGGCCCCATCGACCTGTTCGTGTCCAATGCCGGATTCGTCACCACCGGCGGTGTGGAGGACAGTAATGAACGCATCCAGAACATGTGGGAGGTGCACGTAATGGCCCACGTATACGCCGCTCGAGCGGTGCTGCCATCGATGATTGCCCGGGGTGAGGGCTATCTGCTGAACACGGCATCGGCGGCGGGATTGTTGACCCAGATCGG
>JAYVGK010000407.1:0-2723 GCA_043772215.1 Acidimicrobiales bacterium
TTCGTACTGCTGGCCGGTGTAGAGATCGGCAGCAACACCCTGTTGCGATGGTACGTACTGCACGTGCTGTTGTTCCCATTCATCATCGTCATCTTCATGGCAATCCATTTCTGGCGTGTCCGCAAGGACGGTGGGATCTCAGGCCCGTTGTGAGCCCGAGCACCCACCCTAAGGAGGCATAGCAAATGTCTGATGTTCCCGAGCACCTACTAAAGCGGGCCGAAGAGGCCAAAGCGCGAGCTGCGGCGAAAAAGGCGGCTGCCGCTGGCGGCGATGCCGTGGCGTCTGTGGTGGCGCCCGCTGCTGCCGGCCCCACCGATATAGATGTGGCTGCGTCGTATGCCGCTGCTGAGTCCACTGGCAAAATTCCTGCTCATCTGCTGGCTCGCAGTGCCGCCGCCAAAGAGAAGGCGACCGCTGGCGGCGGCGAAGCTTCAGGCGCCCCTGCGGGTGGCGGCGTGGCTGTTCTCGATCGCCCCTCGGGGGGTGCGGCTGCGGCTGCGGCTTTGTTGGAGACCCCGGCTGGCGGCGGGCTGGTGGGTCCCGCCGGTCATACCCAACGTTTGCTCACCGTGGTCAAAGCGGGTTCCATCCAGGATGTGAAGGCCACCCCCACCGACAAGGTCAGTACCTGGCCCCATCTGCTGGTGGGTGAGTTCGTGGCATCGCTGCTGTGTTTGGCGCTGCTGTTGGTGTTATCGGCGTTCGTCAATGCTCCGCTGCTGGCCCAGGCCAACTACAACCGCACTCCCAATCCTTCCAAGGCACCGTGGTACTTCTTGGGCCTGCAGGAACTGCTCACCATGTTCCATCCCATGGTGGCGGGCGTGACCATCCCCGGTATCGGTCTGTTCTGCCTCATCTTGGCGCCGTACACCGACAAAAACCCGTCCAACAAACCCGAGGACCGCAAGGTGGCGATCTCGCTGTTTGCCGTGTTCATGATGTTCTGGGCAGTGCTGGTTGTGATCGGTTCGTTCTTCCGAGGTCCCGGGTTCAACTTCATCATGCCCTGGGAAAAGGGCATCTACTTCGAGCTGTGAGCTCGACGAAGATATGTACATGCATTCAGAGTTCCTAGTGAGTGGAGAAACACCGTGAGCAGTGGAGTAGTCGTTGCGTTGGTGGTGGTGGCCGTAGCGGTATTGGGGGGTCTCTTTTTGATCACCACATCGCGCCGCTCGGACCGCAATGCCGCCACCGGCCTGTTGGCGCGCGAGACCATGCAGCGTGATCGCTCGGCACGCAAGTCGGCGGTTGCCACGGACGTTGCCTTTGTGGCAACGCCGCTCACTGGCAGAGAGGTCGAGCGTGCTGCGCGCGGAAGCGATGTGGCTGTCATCGACCGGGCCCCGGCATTGCCTCGTCCTCCCATGGACTCAGAGCAACTTGGAGTTACCCGTCGCCAGTTCCTCAATCGGAGCACCATCGCCATGTTTGGAGTGGGCTTGGGCGGGTTCGGAACGGCCCTGCTGGCTTTCCTGTGGCCTCCTCCAGGAGGAGGCTTCGGCGGCAAGGTCAAGGTGGGCAACCTTTCCGACATCCTGGCCTCCATCGACAGCAAAAAGGAGCCCGTGTATGTGGCGGAGGCCCGCGCCTACATCGTCTCCTACCCCAAGGATGCGCTCAACAAGGCCAAAAAAAATTACGCCGGCCCGGTGCTTTCCGGGATGGAGTCGGGCGTGGTTGCGCTGTATCAGAAGTGCGTTCATCTGGGCTGCAAAGTTCCTTGGTGCGGTACCTCACAGTGGTTTGAGTGTCCATGCCACGGCAGTCAGTACAACCGTGTCGGGGAGAAGAAGGGCGGACCTGCCCCTCGGGGATTGGATCGTTTCGCCGCCTCCGTGGACGCCGATGGCGTACTCACCGTGGACTCCGGCCAGCGTACCGAGGGGCCGCCCATCGGCGTCAACACCACTGGCCAGGAAGCTGAAGGCCCGCACTGTGTGGGTGGCAAAGAGTGATGATGAACCAAGCCCGACCTGTATTTCTTCGTTTTCGTAGGAGCAGCTGAACACCGTGATCCTCGCCGCATCCACCCAGCAGACCATCGGGCTCATCATCTTGCTTGTGCTCATCGCTGGGCTCATCGCCTATTTGATTTTGGAGAACCGGGTAAGTACGTCTTCGAACGTGGACAGCTTCCTCGGCGCTGCAAATCGTAAGAGCCCGCCCAATGATGACGTGTTCGAAGGCCCACGCCTCGATCGATTCTTGAGTTGGGCCTTGGTGTCCATGTCGGTGGTTGCGTTGGGATTGCCCATCTATTGGCTGGGCGAGCCTGGCCGTCAAACCGGAGCGGTACGAGGCTTTGACAAGCGCAGTGTGAAGCGCGGTGAAGAGTCATTCGGGGCGGAACACAACGGGTTCAACTGCGCCCAGTGCCATGGGAGCGTCGGCCAGGGTGGCGTGGCCTCCTGGAACATCAGCGACTACGACGCCAAAGGCAAACCCATCCTCGATCCGGCCAGTGGGAAACCGGCCCTACGCTCGGTGGATTGGACAGCCCCGCGTGTCAACAACGTGGGCCTGCGCTATAAGAGGCAGCAGATTACCAACGTGCTCAACTATGGCCGTGGTGCCAACAAGCCCATGCCCGCCTGGGGAACCGTGGGCAACGGCCCAGCCAACGACCAACAGATCTCGGATTTGGTGAACTACCTCCGTTACGAGTCCATCAAGGAAAATCCGGTGGCCCTCAAGGCGTACAACGAAGCGTGGGA
>JAYVGK010000408.1:0-2176 GCA_043772215.1 Acidimicrobiales bacterium
GCTGCTCTGGAGCAGTACCACTGGTTTGTACGTGCACATCTTGAATCGGCCAGCGGATCGCTGTCCACCGCCGGCGCGTCAACCGAACAGCAAGCCTCCAAAGCTGCGGCTACCAGCGCTGCCAACGGTCATAAGTGAACCAAGTTTTGGCCCACGACTTTCCGCTAACTGGAACGCTTCCGAAGAAGTTGACCCCATGAAGATCCTGATTGCTGTGGATGGCACCGAGGCCTCAACGGCTGCTGCTGATGTGGCTCGGTCGCTCTTCCAGACTGCGGAATTCGTCCTCCTAAGTGTGGCGATGGTCACACAAATGGTGGGTTCTGATCCCATTGGAGGCGGTTCATTCGCGCTGGCACCCACCGAAGACATGATGGAGGCCATGGAAGCGTCCGCAGACGATGCTGTGGCTGACGCTGCGGAGAAGATCGAGCCCGGACACGCCACCACTTTCGTGGAGATTGGCGATCCTGCCCGGGTCATCTGCGACGAAATAGACCGGATACACGCTGATCTGGTGGTGGTTGGCCGGGGATCCAAGGGTTGGCTGTCTCGTCTGTTCGATCCGTCCGTGGCCGATTACGTGGTGAAGCACGCCAACTGTCCGGTACTGGTGGTCAAAGAACACGACCATGTCGAACAGCAAGTGAAAACGGGGTAAACCACCAAGTCAACAAATGGCAAATGGTGCCCACCGATATCGACCCGAAAAAGGCCATCGGTCACACTGGGTACTCGCCCCGTGACTGAGGCCATTAGAATCCATGAATGCGTCCTGGATCTCAGAAATGAGACATGGAATACCGTTGCATTCTCATCCATCAACGCTTCGGCAACGAACAGTGATCAGTGTTTAGCCTCTGCCAGATCGGGTAGCTCAGCACTTGTCCCGCAAATTTAGTACCGCACCACCCACCCGATCCCGTCACTAGGAGTTTTCATATGTTCACCCGTCGCTACATTCGCATTCCACTCATCGCTGCCACCATGGGTTCCGTAATACTGCTCGGCGCCTGTTCGTCGAGCAAGACCTCCGACACCACCGTGGCTGGCGCCGACACCACCGCCGCCGGCGCTGCGGTTGAGACCACCGTGGCCGGAGGAGCAGTCGACACCACTGTCGCTGGGGCAACTGCCGACACCACTGCCGCTGGAGCCGCCACCACCATGGCCGGCGCCGCCGCTGACACCACTGTGGCCTCTGCTTCTGGCGCCGCTGCGACCCTCACAGCATTTGGCCCCGGCTGCGCCGCAGTGCCCGCCGACGGCGCTGGCTCGTTTGCCGGTATGGCCAAGGACCCGGCCGCTACTGCAGCGTCCAACAACCCTGCGCTGTCCACCTTGGTTGCTGCGGTCACCGCCGCTGGTTTGGGCGACACGCTCAACGGCCCCGGACCGTTCACCATCTTCGCCCCCACCAACGACGCCTTCGCCAAGATCGACAAGGACACCATGGCCAAACTGCTCAAGGATCCCAAGGGCGACCTCACCAAGATCCTCACGTTCCATGTGATCCCCGGTAAGGCCCTCACGGCTGCCGATCTGCTCAAGAGCGGCACTGAGGCCACCGTCCAAGGCGGCATGGTCAAGATCACCGGCAGCGGCCAGGACGTCACCGTCAACGGTGCGTCAAAGGTTGTGTGTGGCGACGTCAAGGTTGGCAACGGCATCGTGCACATCATCGACACTGTGTTGATGCCTGCCTGATCCACACCGTTTTCCCCCACTGTGTCCGCCTCCCCCGGGTGCGACACAGACGTTTGGTGGCGTGACTCTCCCCCGGAGTCACGCCATCGGCGCGCCTGCACGAGGTCCGCGTTTACCAATACCAAAGCATGGGTACTGCCGCACTCATGCCCTTCATCTACCGGGTCCTTGACCCGACCCCGTGCACATCGCTGCGCGCTTACATCAACAATGGTGGAGGCGAAGCGCTGTTTGCGTCCCGTCGAGTCAACTCTGCGAACGTCATCGACGCGATTGAGCGCAGCGGCCTGCGGGGCCGGGGCGGTGCTGGATTCCCCACTGCGCGCAAATGGCGCAGCGTGCTCACCAACGCTTCACCTGACACACCCACACCCGTGGTCATCAATGGCGCAGAGGGAGAACCGTCCACGTTCAAGGATCGAACCATCCTTCGCAACAATCCGTACCGGGTACTGGAGGGGGCACTCAT
>JAYVGK010000409.1:0-3079 GCA_043772215.1 Acidimicrobiales bacterium
GATCCACCGACTCCACCGTGGAGTTGCTGAGGCGTTTCGGCGACGACCGTTTGTCGATCATCGAGGGAGGCGGCAACCTGGGCCTACCGAAACGTCTCAACCAACTCCTGGCACTGGCTCGGGGTGAGTTCGTAGCTCGTATGGATGCCGACGATGTGGCGTTCCCTCGGCGCTTTGAGGTCCAGTTGGAGGCCCTGGAACGGCGCCACCTTGACATCATCGGTTCCGCCATTGTGGTCATCGACGATGACTATTTACCGCGCGGTATTCGGCGCTCACCCACCAGCCATGAAGACATTTGCGCATCGCCGTGGGCCGGGTTCTACATGCCCCATCCCACGTGGTTGGCCCGAACAGAGAAGTTGGCGGCGCTCGGGTACCGCGACTTCTGGTTGTGTGAGGACCAGGAATTGCTGTTGCGTGCGCATCGGAGCCTGCGTCTGGGCAATACCGAAGCGGTGCTGCTCGGATATAGGGAGGGAGCACCGTCGTGGCGAAAGATCCGGCGCGGCCGGATGTCATTCATCAAGGGTTTGCGGGCCAACTCCAGTGAGATCGGCCGTCCTTTGTGGCTGGCCATCGCCGAGCAGTACGCCAAGCTGGCGGTGGACCGGGTAGCGCTCAGTACTGGTCTCAGCGAGCGCCTGTTGGCCCATAGGCGAGGGACTCCAGATGTCGACGTCTACACCGAATGGGCACAGGTCTGTGCGTCCCTGGGATTACCAACCTCGCTCAGCTGACGAAATCGGGTTCGGCCTGAGCCCAGGTCACCGTTTTCGCCAAACCATCATGGAGATTCACCGGGATGACATCAGGAAACAACGAGCGCAGTCGCTCATTGGCGGCTTGGGAGTGGGGCACATCGCCAACCCGCAAGGGAAGCGTCTCGGTGGTCAGTGTGGTCCCCAGTTGATTGGCCAACATCGCCACCAGATCGCTCAGGGAATGGCGAGACCCGAAGGCGAGATTCACGGCGGCCGGACTGGAAACCCTACGAACGATGGCGTCGGTGATGACATCGGCCACCGTGCCCACCGCCGTGAAATCCCGGGTCTGGGTACCGTCGCCGTGTACAGGCAACGCCTCAGCCCGAAGAGCAGCCCGAAGGAAGGCAGGGACCACCGCTGCGTACGCGTGACCAGCCATCTGTCGGGGTCCATAGACGTTGAAGAACCGGAACGGGAGAGTGGCGATGCCATACGACTGTCCGTACGCCACCACGAACCCCTCCCCCGCCAGTTTGGAAGCGGCATAGGGACTCCGAGGAATGGTGGCCAGACCCTCGTGCTTGGGGAGTTCCGGGTTTGCTCCGTACACCGACGACGACGACGCAAAGATGACATGGGCCTGGTCGTTGGTAGTGCGGACGGCTTCGAGAACATTGAATGTGCCCTGCACGTTCACGAGATACGACCGGCCTGGTTCAGCCACGCTGCGCGGCACAGATGGTCGCGCCGCAAGATGCACCACCGCACCGACGCCCGCCACCAAAGGACCGAGAACCTCGGTATCGAGGATCGAACCGCTCACAAACTCCACTCCGTCAACTCCGCGGATATTGGACTCGAACCCGGAAGATAGGTCATCGAAGGCCACCACCCGTCCGACCGACGGTTCGGCTCGTAAGCGTCGGCAGAGGTTGGAACCGATGAATCCGGCTCCACCGGTGACAAGAACATCCATCAATGATCTCCTATTGGTGACGTTGAGTGGTGGAAATATTACTGACGGGTGCGTACAGTGGTGGGAACCGTACTCTGCCGTATCGACTTAAACAACGAAATCTGGACGGAAGATCCGGGCGGCAAGCCAGCACATTCCAACGCCCTACGATTGCAGTCACCCCCAGATTTGCTGTCAAAACATATGCCCTCCCACTCCATTCCGATACCCGACCGTCGCCGAAGTAGTCGCGCCGCAATACTGCATCGTCCAGCACAGGGGGTGGGCGTCGGCATCATCATTGCCATCACCACAGGCACCCAATTGCGGGCGTTTGGGCCGCTGGGCTTTGGGGAAGTGCTGTTGTTCGGCTGGATTGTGCTGACGCTGTATCGGATGGCTCACAGCGCTCCCACCGAAGAGCCCCGCCACCCACTGAATCGATTCTGGGCGGTGGTGGTGCCGGTGCTGATGATTGGCCCTGTATGGGCTCGGGTCATCGGTAAACTTTCACCCACCGCTCCCCGGGACTTCTTCGCGTTGGGTTTGGTGGCGTTGTTTTGCTTCTGCGCTGGCACCTACCTGCGTTCCGAGGACCGAGAACGCATCGCCATTGCCTATGCCGTAACCGTCACTTCGGTCTTCTTGGTTTTTTATTTAGTGCCGCAGGTGGCCTCGGCCCTCGGTGTCACCACCAAGTACTACGGCACCCGTTATGTGGGATGGGCTCAGAATCCCAACCAAGTGGCCATTGACATGGTGTGGGTTCCCTTCATCCTGGCCCGGCGCCTGTACCGGGACCGCTCGTGGCGAGTTCCGCTGGTGCTGTTGTTCTTCGGTTCTTTGCTGGTGGGATGGATCTCCGACAGCGACTCGTTGCGGCTTGGGTGGGGGGTCGGAATCTTGATCATCGGCGTACGGTCGGTGTTCAGCAAAGACCGCTCGCCGTTGGCCCGCCAAGTTGGTGCCGCAGTGTTTGCGGTGGCACTCGGGGTGGTCGCATTCAACGCCCCCAATGTGGCCAAGAGGGTGGGCTCATACGGTGACTCGCTCCGGTTTCAACAGGGAACGGATGACGGCGGTGGTAGAGGGCGCTTACAGCGCCATGCATTGATTGCGGCGGCCTATTCACCAGTCATTGGTCTTGGTCCCGGCTTGTATTCGGGTTTGACCCATCCCTTCACCAACGAAGAGGCACACAACACAGCATTGGACCTTCTGATGAAAGCTGGCGCCGTCGGTTTCGTGTGCCTCGTGGTCCTGTGCCGCCGTACGTGGCGAAAAGCAGTCACTGACGGATGGGCATCCGTTGGTGCTTTCAGCGCGCTTATGATGTTCACAACCGGTCACAATGTGCTGCGCCATCCCGCCAGTTGGCTTCTCATCCTGCTGATTGCCGGGTTACCGGAACCGTCGC
>JAYVGK010000410.1:0-5767 GCA_043772215.1 Acidimicrobiales bacterium
CTGCATAGCTAGATCCGGCGCCGAGCCATATCAATTGCGATAGCGCCATGGCCCCGAACGACGACACGTACACAACTGCGGTACTCAATCGCGTTGCCAGCCACGACAGCCCTATTCGGCCCACGATCGATGATGCCCCGATGATGGACAGCAATGTGGCGGCCGTGACCTTTTTGATGCCGTGGTCTTCGGCGTACGGCACCAAATTCACGAACACGCTGAACAACGGAATGGACCCAAGTAATACGCCCGCATACGACAGCGCAAACTTGCGGGTTCGGATGGCAGAGCTCAGGGTGAAGCTCGGTACGCCACCAAAACCGGGCGGTTGGCGGATGAACACCGCCGAGATGCCCATGAGTAGCGCAGTAGCAATGGCAAATACCACGTATGCCTGCCGCCACCCGTAAGCCTTGATCAAACGCGCCGCCAAGGGGGCGCCCACCAGGCTGGACACTCCGATGCCCGAAACGGCAATGCCCACCGCGGTGGCGCGTCGCCGATCAAACCATCCCCCCACCACAGCCACCATGGGGACGTAGCCGCAAGCCACGCCGATACCCACCCCCAATCCGTAGGTGACATAAGCCTGCGCCAAGGAGTGGACCCTTGACGTTGAGAGGATGCCAATGACCTGCACGACGCCACCAAAAGCCAGCATCCGGCGTGGACCAACCCGCTGAACCAACGGACCGGTGACTGCCCCCAACATGAAATACACGAATGCGGTGAGGCCAAATACGAATGCAGTGCCGCCGCGATCAGCATGAAACTCTGCGGCCATGGGTTTTACAAATGTGCCGAATGAGTATGCAGTGGCAAACACCGTGAACATCGCCAGCGCCGCCAACCCCATGTCGACCCAGGCCCGCCCTTCATCGATACCCGTGCCACGCTCCATCGGCCTACATCTACCAGACAGGCGAGCGAACCACGACTCGATCGTGCCAGAGTGAGTTTCGGCTCACCACGGCGGGCGCCATAACGAGCACGATGAAGTGATTCATGTGTACGTATTCGAAGGGTCTTCAAGCAGAATGCGGTACTGGTGGTCTCGCAACGCTTCCATCTTGCTCGCGCTGTACACCTGTGCCGGTGGGCGGGCGTGGACGCGCACGGCGTGGCTGGATGCACATGTCATTGGTCGTGGCGCCAAGTTCCTCGGGCCAACCATCGACGTCGAACATCCGCCCGCTGATGTGTTGACGCAACCACTGAAGTGATCTGAACGCAACCGAAAGGCGGGCACGACGGTCGGGCGATAGGGTCGACTCTTCGCAGGATGTGACGGACTGGAGAGATTAATGCCCGATAAACCTGCACCGGGTGGCGCGTTTGTGGCCACCTCACAGGCTGACCACACCGCTGACCACGCAGGGGCCTGGTCAGTCGAAGTTCACGGCGACATCGACTCGTCGTCGTCGCTCAAACTCACCGATGTGATGAACGAGGCCATCGACAACGGGGCACGACTGTTGTTGCTGCGCATCGCCGGTGTGGGGTTCCTCGACTCATCCGGGCTCACCGCCATCGTCCGAGCAGACCGCCGCCTCGGTGAGCTCGATGGTCAGCTGCTGATCGAAGGGGCATCGGGAGCCACCCAGCGAACCCTGGAGATCACCGGGTTGTTGGACCGCTACACGAGAGGCGCTTGACCCGACTGGCCGTTTGCGTCCGTCACGTGTCGAGGGCGGAGTCCTCGATGTCAGCAATCTGGGCGCTGATGTCGGTCTGCTCATCGATGCGCCCCGCTGATTTCGGGTTGTGAGCCAAATCTTCGAGCTCTTCGGCCAATGCGTTGGCGTTGAGTTCGTCCACGACCGGGTCTCGTTCCTCCTGCGCCACGCGTTCCTGAATCGATTCGATACGGGCGTCCCCAGCTTCGGTCACGCCATGGTCGAGGACCCCGTGGTAATGATCGGCGGGAAACTCGGACTGGATGTCGGTGTCATCAGCACCCTCATCCACCAGTAGATCCTCGTCGATTGCTTCGGCCCCATCCTGATCGTCGTAGTCGCTCATGGGCGGGGTCTACCCGTTCTGTGCAGTGTTCAACCCAGATGGGCGCGAGCCGCTGAACACGGTCAGACTGCCCCGCTATGAACCAGCCGCTGGCCGATATACGAGTGTTGGAACTCACCAATTGGATGGCTGCCCCTGGCGCGGGCGCCATCCTGGCGGACCTTGGTGCCGATGTGGTGAAGGTGGAACCACGCAGTGGTGATGTGGTGCGCGCCATGGCCCGTTTGCCCAAGCCCGGCCCCGCCAACCCCGGCGTGGACGCCTCGTTCCAAGTTGACAATCGAGGCAAGCGATCTATTGCCATTGCCTTGGACCGCCCGGAAGGAGCAGCGTTGGTGCGACGATTGGTTCCCAATGTGCAGGTGTTTCTGTGCAACCTGCTGCCCCAACGCCAGGACCGATTCGGTTTGGATCCAGCCTCACTGTTTGGCGTCAATCCACAGTTGGTTCACGCCACGTTCACCGGTTATGGCCTCACCGGACCCGAAGCCAACCGACCGGGTTTCGATGTCACCACGTTCTTCGGCCGAGGCTCACTCATGGACTCCTCAACGGAGCCTGGAGGCGCACCTCCTTGGCCGAGACCGGCACAGGGCGACCACACCTCGTCTCTGGCGTTGGTGGCCGGGATCTTGGCGGCGTTGCGCTTGGCCGAGCGGACCGGCGAGGGACAGGTGTTGGACGTCAATCTGTTGGCCACGGCCGCATGGACCGTGGCCACGGACCTGTCGGTGGCGCTCATCGACGGGCATCAGCCAAGTCGCCGGGATCGCCGTCACCTCATCACCCCACTGGCCAATCGCTTCCGCTGTCGCGACGATCGCTGGATGGTGTTGAACATGATCGAAACCCGGTTCTGGCCGGTGTTCTGCACTGCCATTGGTCACCCGGAGTGGGTGGCGGATGAGCGATTCCTGAGCCCCAAAGCCCGCTTCGAAGCCATGGCCGAGCTCACCGATTTGATCGACGCCGCGTTTGCCACCCGCACGTTGGCGGAGTGGGCCGAGACCTTCGATGGGGCCGGCCTCATCTGGGGCCCGGCGTCCACGCTGGTGGAGTTGGCGGTGGACCCCCAGCTGGAAGCGATTGGTATGTACCCATACATCGACCATCCCAATGGGCGGTTTCGAACGGTGGCGGCACCCATGTTTCTGCGCGGGGCCGATGTTGGCCCCCGGGGTCCGGCTCCGGAATTGGGGGAGCACACCACAGACGTACTTCTAGCTGCGGGATTGAGTGCCGATGAGATCAGCCAACTCATCAACGACGGTGTGGTGGGGGCGGCGCAGGAGTAGCAACCACGCTTCGACAGGTGAATGCCGGCCTGACTGTGCCAGTGTTTGCTGTTGCACCCTCCCTTGGTGCCCTGACCTGTCGGAGATTTTCTGCGATGCCCTCTATTCTGAGCACCGGACACGCCAAGCGCTGCGCGCAGTTGACCGAGGCATTGCAGGTTTATGGGCTCAGTGCATCCACGCTGCCCATGCAAGCGCTGGGGGCATTGGCGCCGGCCAGTCTCGATGTATATGTGCAGCTTCCGGTCAGTGATCCCGCCGATGCGCCCGGCGCCGACCCTGGCGGCCTCGAGGATGCCACTCGATTCCTGCGTTACGGGTTGCTGGCCCGTTTCGAGGCGGCCTTGTTGGTATGTGCGGCATTGGCTCCCAACGCCTTGGTGGTGCTGGTACCGGGCAACACACCGCCAGGTGGGACGCCCGATCGGGGCGGGGCGCGTGGTCAACTGCTGTTGGCATTGGCAGAGTCCATCCGGGGGGAAACCGTGGATCGGCACGTGAATGTGGTGGTGCCGTCATGGGGTCTGTCGGCGGAGCAGATTGCCGCCATCGTGGCGTCGCCCCCCACTGCGTCGCACTGAACACGCCAGAGTCCACGATGGCGCACCGTCGCTTGGACCGCTACGGGTGGTGCATTGTGGCGCTGGGGGTGGCGTTTGTGTTTGCCCGCATCGGCGGGCTCTCAAGCACCGGCTACCGCTATCCCCACTGGCAGCCATGGACATGGCGGCCGGGGTCGCTGTTTCGCACCACGCTCACCACCGGCGGTGACACCGGTGCCCATGTTTGGACTCCCAACTTCGTGCGGCATCACCTGTTGGGGTCGGGCCGGGCGGCGGGCTGGTCCAAGGATTGGTACGCCGGGTTTCCGGTGCTGCGGTTCTACTTTCCGGCACCCACGTGGGCCATCGTGGCACTGGGGGCGGTAGTCCCCGCCAACGTGGCGTTCAAATTGGTGACCGTAGCTGGCGTGTTGTCGCTGCCATTCAGTGCCATGTGGGTGGCTCATTGTGCTGAGCTGCCGCGCGTGTACCGCTACCTGTTTGCCATGGGCGGATTGGTGTTCATCGTTGATCCGCATTACGACATCCTCGGCGGCAACATCTTGTCCACCATGGCGGGCGAGTTTTCATTCTCATTATCGCTTTCGGCCAGTCTGGTGTTTTTGGGGCTGCTCATGCAAGTGCTGCGCACCGGGCGAGGACGGGCGTCGGCGGCGGTGGTGTTGGCCGTGGTGGGGTTGTCGCACCTGCTGCCCACCATCTTCATCGGCGTCAGTGCGGTGCTGCTGATACTCACTCACTTCCCGGCCCGTCGAGCGGGAAAGCGCCTGCTCGATGTGTGGTTGGTGGGAGTCACTGCGGCGCTGCTGGGGGCCTTTTGGATAGTGCCGTTTGCGACCCATCTCGACTACACGAACGACATGGGCTGGGAGCGCACCACCACGTTCGTCGGCTGCTTGTTTCCCCCACTGCTGCGCCCTCGGGTCACCGGTGCCGCATTCAGCGGCGCCGTGGTGCTGGTGGCGCTGATCGGTGGTGTTCATCAGTTGGTACGGTTCGTCCGCGCTGTGCGAGGCCGTGCGAATCAGGGGCCCGATACGCAGGCCCGAGCGGCCATATTGCTGACGCTGATGGCTGCGGTGGCGGCGTTGATTTTCCGCTTCACCCCGCAGTTCCGGCTGTGGAACGAGCGGGCCCTGCCGTTCTATTTCTTGTCGATGGCGTTGCTGGCCCCGTTCGGCGTGGTGGCCATTGGGCGTGCCACTCAACGGATGACGCAACGGTTTCGCCGTGGTGGGGCGTGGCCCAATGCACCCCTGCATGCATTGGTGGGGACGGCAGCAGTGTGTTGGTGGGGGATGGGCGCGTCGCTTGGAGTGATCCCTGGCTTCATGCCCATCCCGAAGCTGGACTCGGCCGGGCTCAGCATGCAGCGTTCCGACAGTTCCACAGACCGCAGCGCAGTTCAGGACTGGGCCACCTACAACTACGACGGGTATCAGTCATTGCCCGATTGGCCCGAGTACCACGCGTTGATGGACACCATGAAGTCGGTGGGAGCGTCCAATGGGTGCGGGCGGGCCATGTGGGACTACGAAGACGAGTTAGGTCGCTACGGCACTTCGATGGCTATGATGTTGTTGCCGTACTGGACCGGCGGCTGTATTGGATCCATGGAAGGTTTGTACTTCGAGTCCTCACCCACCGCTCCGTACCACTTCATCAATGCGTCGCTGCTGTCAGCGCGGCCGTCGGATCCACAGCGCGGGCTTGCTTACCCGGGCTTGGATGTGGCTGAGGGGGTGAAGCGACTCCAGCAGTGGGGAGTGAGGTACTACTTGGTGTTTTCTCCGGCGGCACAGTCCCAGGCGGCGGTGAACGCCGACCTCCGACTGATTGCTACGTCTCCCTATAATCGTGATTGCTCGGACACGGAAAAGACCACAG
>JAYVGK010000411.1:0-1770 GCA_043772215.1 Acidimicrobiales bacterium
CTTGGCGGCGCGGTAGCGCTGCAGCGACTCGGCCGATTCCACATCCGCCACGCTGAGCAGGCTGCCGTCCACGCCTAAGTCCCCAGCCGCCTCCCGCCAGCCCGGCACCTCCACACCCAACCGCTTGCCCAGGATGGCTACCAACACGCGCGACGTTCGATCACCAAATCCCGGTAGCGCTCGGGCACGCTGCACCAACTCGGCGCCATCAACGGCTGTGGTCCATACTTGCGCCGCATCGCCAGCATACATCTGCACAATATGGGCGCATAGTGCTTGGACCTGAGCAGCCTTGGCCCTGGGAAAGCGGTGCAGCGCGGGCACCATGCGAAACACATCGGCCAAGGTGTCGGGATCAGCTGATGAGAGATAGCCGGCGCGCAGAGGACTTCCCAGGCGTTGCTGGAGATCCCAAGGTGCGGTGAAGGCCCGCTCGATCGGCTGCTGCTGATCCAGTACCAACCCAATCAGCAATGCCAACGCGTCGGTAGAGATCAGCCGGTTGGCGTCGGCATGCATTGCCCACGTCAGTGGGAGCTTTGTAGCTGCCGTCATGCCACCCTGGGATCCGGCGCCTCGGCATCGATACCGAACCGAGCAATGGCCTTGGCCACGATTTCTGGAAGGACCTTGCCCTGGCGTTCCAGCCCGTGTAGTGCCGCCACCACGATGTGCTCAGCATCAGTTTCAAAGTGCCGTCGCAGTGCTGCCCTGGTGTCGGACCGGCCGTAGCCATCGGTGCCCAACACATGGAAGCGATCGGAGTCTCCCGGTACGAAGCGGGCGATCTGCTCGGGCACGATCTTCATGAAATCGCTGACCGCCACAATGGGACCCTCGGCTGACTCCAACACTTCCGTGACCCGTGACGTGCGCGGTGACTCGTTGGGATGCAGACGATTCCAACGCTCCACCTCCAATGCGTCCTCACGCAACGTCTTGTACGACGTGGCGCTCCATAGTGATGCGGCCACCCCGAAATCGGCAGCCAACATGTCGGCCGCAGTTTGCGCAGCTCCGTAAGAGGTGCCGCTGAACATGATGGAAACCTGTGCCTTACCCGGGCCCAGATCCGGTGCTGCGGAAAAACGGTAGAGGCCACCGGTGATGTCAGCCTGGGTGACGCCTTCAGGAATTGCCGGCATCACATAGTTCTCGTTGTACAGCGTGACGTAATAGAAGACGTCCTCGGGATTGGGCCCGTACATACGCTTCAGACCATCGCTGATGACGGCCGCAACTTCGTAAGCGAACGCAGGATCGTATGCCACCACATTGGGGATGGTGCTGGCCAAGACCAGCGAATGGCCATCCTCGTGTTGCAGCCCTTCACCGTTGAGCGTGGTGCGCCCGGCGGTGGCCCCCAGCATGAAGCCGCGACCACGCGCATCGCCGAAGGCCCACGCCAAATCGCCGGTGCGCTGGAAGCCGAACATCGAATAGAAGATGTAGAAGGGGATGGTGGGGGTGGAATGGGTGGCATAGGCGGTACCCGCAGCCGTGAACGAGGCCATGGCGCCAGACTCGGTGATGCCCTCCTCCAAGATCTGACCGTTCTGCGCCTCGCGATAGCTCAGCATGAGGTCGGCATCCACCGGCTCGTACTTCTGACCGAATGGTGCATAGATCTTGACTTCTTTGAACAATCCGTCCATTCCGAAGGTGCGGGCCTCGTCGGGGATGATGGGCACCACCAACTGACCAATGACCGGGTCGCGTAGCAATGAGCGGATCATCCGGGCAAACACCATCGTGGTGGATACCGCCACA
>JAYVGK010000412.1:0-3058 GCA_043772215.1 Acidimicrobiales bacterium
AGCGTGGCCGCCGCTTCCTCCGGCCGGGGGTCCAAACGAGACCAAGCCGAACCAATGGTACGTACCGCAATGCCCAAGTTGAAGAATATATGAGCACAAACGATAGCGAAAAGGCCGCGTCGCAGACCCTGCGGGAGTAGTTGACGCGCCGCCAAGCCCACCACCACGGTGGGCAGGGTGAACGGCCCCACCCACACCGCCATGAGCAAGCGTCGACCCCCGAACTGGTGACGACCCACCAGCCAGGCCGCAGGCATGGCCACTGCCACCGCCCCCACTGTGCTCAGTACCGCTTGCACCAGGGTGAACCCCACGATGGCCCGAAGGCGGCCATCCGTGAACACGTGCCCTACCGCATGGGCGCTCAGCCCCCGGCTGAATATGCGCAGCACCGGCCACGCCACGAACATTGCCACCACGCCCAGTGCCACAGTGTTGGCAACCGCCGACACCGCCATCGCCGCCATCACCCTGCGGCCGGCGCGATTGCGGCTCAGGACAGAACGGTGGTGGTCCACTCGTCGATCCAGCGCTCGCGGTTCTGCGAGATCTTCTGGGCGGAGATGGTCAGCGGTGACGCCGGGATCACTGCGAACTTGGTGAACAATTCAGGCAGTTTGGTGTGGGTGCGTACCGGGAACACGAACATTGACAGGGGCAGGTCTTCCTGGAACTGCTGGCCGACGGTGAAGTCGATGAACGCTCGCGCCGCTTTGGGGTTCTTGGCCTTACGAAGAACACCTACGAACTCCACCTGTCGAAAGCAGGTAGCGGCGCTGACGCCAATGGGAGTTTCGGTGGCTTTGGGATCCGGCCCGTAGAGCACGGCCGCCGGTGGGCTCGACGCGTATGACACCACGACGGGGCGGGCCCCTTTTCCTTCCCCTGCGGAGAATTCGGTGTTCCATGCTTGGTCCCATCCACTGACCACCTTCACACCATTAGCCCGCAATTGCTTCCAATAACCCGTCCATTCGGTGTCCCCGAAGGTGGCAATCGACGCCATCAAGAAGGCCAACCCGGGCGATGACGTGGCGGGGTTCTCCACCACCACCAAGTCGCGATACTCAGGCTTGGCCAGATCAGCCAGTGACTCTGGGGCTGCCACCCCCTTGGCCGCCAACGCAGCTTTGTCGTAATTGATACACACATCTCCGTAATCCACCGGGGTCACCTGATGACCCGGTACCAGTGCCGTGAACGCCGGGCTGATACCTGCCGCAGCAGGGGATTGGTATGGCTCGAACAGCCCCTCGCCAACGGCCCTACTGAAGAAGCTGGAGTCCACCCCGTAGATCACATCGCCCAACGGATCGTCGCGAGTGAGGATTGCCTTGTTCACCAGTTCTCCGGTGTCGCCGCCGGTGATGAGCTTGACGGCAATACCGCTCTGCTTGGTGAAGGCCGTCAGTACCTCCTTGGACGGGGTGAAGGAGTCGTAGGCCACCACGGTGACGGTCTTGTTGTTGCCGGTACCGGCCTGGGAGTCGCTGGCGCAGGCGGTGGTGCCCCCGATGAGGCCACCGATCATGATCATTGGAAGCAAGCGCTTGATAGTGGTTCTCATGAGTTGAATTCCTCGAAGCGGTGGGGTTGAACGATGAGCAGACAGCCAGACTGCACGGATACGTCGGGGTGGGAGTGGATGAATACGTTGGACACGCCCCGGGTGGTGCCGGCCGGCAGTGTCTCGTGGTCGAGGGGGTAACGAAGTCCCTCGGTGGTGACGCCGATGGCGGTGCCGTGGGTGGGCACGAGCGACACCAACGATCCGGGTTGGCCATCGATGGTGAGTGACCCCGGGCCGTGCAGCACCGTGATTGCGGCCGGCCCGTAGCGGGCGTGTACCCGGATGGAGTTCCAACGTGGTGATGCCAGTAGCCCCAACTCGCCCACCAGATGATCGAAACGATCCCCGATGCCGCCAAGCACTGTCACCGACGTGGCGTCACGACGGATGGCCGCATCCAGGGCCAGCTCCAAGTCGGTGGCGTCCTTGTCCGTGGGATGGCGTTCCACCATGGTGCCGAGTAGTTCGGCGGCGGCTAGATCGGCCAGGTCCACTGAGTCCAGATCGCCCACCACCAGATCCACGGACAGCCCGGCAGCAAGGGCCCGGTTGAAGCCGCCATCAGCGGCGATGACAATCTGGTGTGAGCCCGTTTCATCGACGGGAGGTAATGGGCCTGATGCGCCCGTGATGATGATGATTGCTGTTCCCACAGAGTCCCTCCGCTGGCATTACTCAGATCAGGTTCATGGGTCGGCGACGGACGGTCGCCCTCTCAGCCCGTCTGCACGAGCTCCCCGGTATGTTGAACCGCCAACCTACACGGTGGAGCCCTTGTACCGTCTTGGGGTGAAGACGCGCACCTTGCTGATCTTGGCGGCCATCACGGGCCTGGCCATCATTGTGGCGTTCACACTGTTGGTGCTCAGCTTTCCCAACTGACTGCGTCTGTGCTGGCGATGTCTGATCAGTCCGCCAGGGGATCGAACCAGTCGAGGTCGGGGAAGCGGGCGAACCCGTGGTCACAGGTGGCAAGTCGCATGCCGTGCGCTACGGCCGTACTGGCCAAGACGGCGTCGGGGATGAGGTGGCCACGGAGCCCCCGGTCGTTATCGACGAGGTCTCGTACGGTGCGCCACGTTGCCTGCGACGATGACGTCCACCGAGCCCGCGGAGAGGCGATCAGCGCCTCGACGAATCCAAGGGCGTGTTGGCTCGGTGCGGGGTCAACGAAAATCTTTGGATTGGTGACGATGCGCAGGAACCCTGCCAGGACATCGTTGATGAGCGAGATTTCCTGCGGGCCCGACAGGATCTCCGTCAACCACTCGGCTTTCGTCACGTCACAATTCGACGAAGCATCTGTGGCGCATACCCGCCAACTACACGCCACCGTCTCGTGCAGACCGCCACAGCGGGTGGCTGCCACTGCGTATCCGGTGACTGGCGCCCCCAGGGTGCCCGGCAACGTCGTGGCCATCGGTAGAGTCAGGGACGCCTCACTGTGGGGCTTGGTCCACGGAGGTGGTCTGTACGGCTGAGCAATTT
>JAYVGK010000413.1:0-9605 GCA_043772215.1 Acidimicrobiales bacterium
GGCTCATTTCTCACCGCATTCGTAGCTCTGGTGGACACTCGCACCGGGCGCACCCAGTTCGCCAACGCCGGTCACCCCCCGGCACTGGTGTCGCACGACGACGAAGTACTGCGTGAGTTGGAACCGACCGGTCCGCTGTTGGGTGCGTTCAGTGCCTCATGGCGAACATCAGAGGTGATGATCAAGCCGGGTGGAAAGTTGGCGGTATACACCGATGGGCTATCCGAAGCCCGAGACCATGAACAGCTGTACTACGGCATGGAGCGACTGGCCCATCTGGTTTCCACGCTGCCCTGTGAGCAGGCCGAAGTGGTTCTCAAAGCCTGCTTCGACGACCTGCATTCCTTCAGCCCCCACCGCCTCACCGATGACGTCACCATGGTGCTCGTTTGTAGGGCATGTCAGCACGACGACGCCAGTTTTACGGCTGTGACCCTGGGGTAGATGGTCCGGGCATGAGCGGTCCCACACAACGCTGGCTATTGGTTCACAACCAAGGGTCAGGCACAGGATCTACGGGTGGCGCAGACATTCCAAACGAAATCGCCGATCAATTCGAATTGGTCAGCATCGAGAACGCCACAGACGCCATTAGGACTGCTCTCGATTCGCATACTTTGGCCATGGTGGCCGTATGGGGAGGCGACGGCTCCATGCGTAGCGTGGCGCAGTCATTGGCTGGCACCGATGTTGCGTTGCTGGCCTGTCCGGGTGGCACCCACAATCATTTTGCGACCGATGTTGGCTTGGGCACGATTGACGCAGTGCGTACCGCATTGGCGGCCCGGCACTGCGAATCGGTCGATGTTGGCATGGCCGGTGATCAAGTGTTTCTCAATAACGCCAATGCCGGTTGGTATGTGGACCTAGTGAGTCGGCGGGAACGTCTGGAACGACGGATGCCGCGCCGTTTGGCCAAGATTTCGTCGGTGTTCGTTCAACTGTTCCGGCTCAGGCGTCTCCACGTGGAACTCGACGGTACTGCCCACACAGTGTGGGTGGCGTGGGTGGGCAATGGCCGATTTAGTATGGAGCCTGGGCGATTGGCCGAACGCGATGGTTTGGCCGACGGCAAGCTCGACGTTCGCCTGTTGTTGGCCAAGGACCGATTTCCCAAACTGCAGGCATTGGCGGCGCTGGTTCGAGGCGAAGCGGCCACTTCGCCGTTGATGGTCCGCCGAGTGGTAGATCAGTGCACCTTTTCGTTCAGCCGGGAATCGGTACGGTTCGCCCTCGATGGGGAACTCACTCGGTTGACGTCACCGGTGCATGTCGTCAGTCGTCCATCATCGCTGTCGGTGATAGTTGGCGAGCCCGTCGTGGATGGCCGCTCTGTTTGAGCTTCCTGCGCTGTGGGTACAGGTTACCCATGAGCACACCTCCGAGCACATCTCCGGGCATCTCGGCACAGTACCAACTTCCCGAGCTCCCTTATGCCACCGACTCGCTGCAGCCGGTGATATCGGCGCGCATCATGGATCTGCACCACGGCACTCATCATAAGGCGTATGTCACTGCCGCCAACGAGCTGTCCACCAAGCTGGCGGTTCTCGATCCCACAGAAGATCCCAGCGCGCTGCTACGCGCGCTGAGTTTCAACGTCAGCGGTCATGTGTTGCACAGTTTGTTTTGGCAGTGCATGACTCCGGGCGGAAGTGGGGCGCCCCCAGCTGCGCTGTCCGACGAGATCACCAAATCATTCGGATCGTTGGAAACGTTGAAGGCTCGCATGACCACTACCGTAGCCAAGCTCCAAGGGAGCGGGTGGGCTGCGCTGGTGTGGGAGCCGGTGAGGCAAGGACTGGCCGTGGTGCAGATTCACGATCACCAGCACGATCAGATGGTGGGTGCTACTCCAATCTTGGTTATCGATGCCTGGGAGCATGCGTACTACCTGCAGTATGAGGCAGCCAAGGCCAAGTGGGCGGAGGCATTTTGGGACCTCGTTGACTGGAAAAGTACAGATCAGCGCCTTAGCACCCTCCGGCAGACGTCGCTGTCAGCGGTGTAAAAGGGCTGACACGCCAGTGCCACCCGGGCTCTGCCTAGTGGTAGTTGGGAAGTACCACTGTCACCATCGCACCCCCTTCGCAATGATTGGCGACGGTGACGCTCCCCCCATGAGTCATTACGGTGTCATGCACAATGGCCAGACCGAGGCCTGAGCCCGGCAGAGTACGCGCTGACGTTGCGCGATAGAAGCGTTCAAACACTCGCGCCAAGTCAGCCGGGTCGATGCCAGGCCCGTGGTCGCGCACGGTCAAGGTGGTGCTTACGTTGTCGGTGGTTACGCTCAGTTCGACCGGTGAATTCGGCGGTGTGAACTTGGTGGCATTGCCCAACAGGTTGTCGATCACTCGTGCCAACGCTGCGGGCTGAGCATCGATATCACTGGCGGACAGCTGAGCGGTGATGCTGCGACCGGTGCGGCGATCGCACCGTTCGATACTGCGTGCGGCCAGGGTGGCAAGGTCCACCGATTGAAACGCTTCGGTATCGTTGGAGTTGGCGGCGAGGGCCACCAACTCGTTGGTGAGATCGGTGAGCTCTACCAGTTCTTCTCGCAGTGACGCCAGTATCTGTGCTCGTTTGTCTTCAGGCAGGTCGGTGCGCTGCAGCAGCGACACATTGGTGCGCAAACTGGTGAGTGGTGTGCGCAGTTCGTGTCCGGCGTCTTGTACGAGTCGGGCCTGCTGATCGCGCGAACGGCGCAGTGCCTCCAACATGGTGCCAAAAGCGTGGGCCAGGCGGTTGGTTTCGTCACCACCCTGGGCACCTTGAGCAAGCGTTATCGATAGGTCCCCGGTGGAGGCAATACGTTCTGCCGTGTTGGTGAGGGCCACGATGGGGCGCGCTGTACGCCGAGCCAGCAGCAAACCCGCCACCGCCGCAAGAAGGGTGGCCCCCATGGCAATGAGCACATACCGGCGCAGCAACGAGCCCAGCACTGCGTCATTCTCGAACAATGACCGGGCCACCTGTACCGCTCCCAAACCGAGAACAGGAACTGTTCTTATCTGAATACGGGTTCCTTCGACTGTGACGGTATGTATGCGTATTTTGTGGATCCCACCCGATGCCACTGCTCTATCGGCGTCTTCTACCGGTAATGCGCCGCCTGCGCCGGTGAAGATAACGGTCCCCGACGAGTTGATGCACTGGATGCTGAGGCCAACCGGTACCTGCCCACCCTGCCTCCCGCGACGCCCCACTTCAGGTGGAGTGCGTTGATTCACGAGCGCGACCGCAGCACTGACGGTGGGTGGAGTGTCATCGGGGACGCCAATGTCGGGTTGAGGGGTGAACACACCGCAGATTCGTTGAGCTACGAAGGGCTCGCTGCCGAGGCGCAGACTGAAGTCCGACAACGAGGAGTCAATGGCCTGGCTCAGTCGCCCCGATGTGACCCGGTAGCCCGCAGACACCACTGCAATGGCCGTTAGCGCGGCCAGTAGGGCAAGGGTGAGGGCCAGTCGGGTGCGCAGCGTCATGCAGCCCTCAGCGTGTATCCCACGCCACGCACGGTATGCAGCAGAGGGGACTCTTCTCCCAACTCCAGCTTTCGCCGCAAATAGCTCACGTACACGGCGAGCGTCTTAGAATCGGGGCCAAAGTTGTACTGCCACACCTGTTCGTACAGTGACGAGTGGGTGAGTACCACACCGGCATTGCGGGCCAGCACCACGAGTAGATCGAACTCGGTCTTCGTCAGTTCCAATTCACGGTCGCCGCGCCACGCTCTGCGGGCCGCCTCATCCACCCGAAGATCTCCAATGCTCAGCTCACTTACCGAATCGTTGGCGTAGTTGGCCCTCCTCAGAAGGGCACGGACATGGGCCAAGAAATCGTCCACGTCAAACGGCTTGGGAAGGTACGCATCAGCCCCTGCATCCAAACCAGAGACCCGGTCGGTTGTTTCAGTGCGGGCCGTGAGCATGAGGATGGGCGTGCGGTCTTTGCGGGCCCGCAAACGTCGACATACCGTCAGCCCATCCACGAACGGCATCATCACATCCAACACGATGACATCAGCGCCTTGGGTATCAATCCATTCCAGCGCTGCCTGCCCGTCGTTGACTGCCACAACTGTGAAACCCTCGAGTTCCAAAGCAGTGGTGACGGACATGCGGATGGCACGGTCGTCCTCGGCGTACAGGATGGTGGCGCTGCTCATGTCTGCATTCTTGCTGGTCTGTCACCTGCACAAATATATGCAGTGCAGGTGACGAATTGCTCAGGCTGCGGTGGCCGTGGCCGCAGCCTGCTTCGGCGGCATTGCAGGACGTACGGTGTTCACCTGCGTGGTGATCCGGGCGGTGATGTCGGCCACGGCCTCGGCGGGATGTTCCTGTTGTTCAACAGCCACCAATGCGTCGATCACCTTCTGAACACTGACGCCCGTCTCGGTGGCCACCTGCGCAATTGACTTGCCGACCTGCAGCGCGCTCTGTAGATCAGCCTCGCTGATACCGATTGCAGTGGCTACGACAGCCCGGTTGTGCCCGCCGCCGGGACCCCGGCCACCGCCCCTACCGCCCATGCCTTCGTGCCCCCCGCCGTGCCCCCCACCGGGACCTCCGGCGGGAGCAGCAGCTTCCAAGGCCTTGATCACCGCATCGGCCTGAGACTGGGTGATGGTGCCTGCGCTCACCAAGGGGGCCAGCGCCACCTTGGCACGGCTGGAGTGGTCGAATTTCGTGGCGGCGACGGGCGCAACGGTGGTGGAGGCAATGGGAGTGGTGGTGGTCTGGGCATTGGCCACCGCTAATCCGCCCAGTGCCAGCGACCCAGCCAACCCGGTGGCAGCGAAGGCGTAACGGAATGTGGAGTTCATGATGTCCCTTTCGGACGGGCCCGTAGTGTGTTGGGGTGGGCCGGTGTTCACACTCTGGCGATGTGAGGTGAGCGCAGAGTTGAGGAATTCCGAGAGTTTGGTAAGGGGTGGGGAGCCGCTCAGTACAGTCCCCATGAGCAGGTGGCAATCGTTACAGGCGGCAGGGGAGGATTGCGCCGCCACCTGTACAGCGAACCTGGTGGTACACGTGCGAGCACAGACGCGATGGGCGCTTCTATGGGGTGGTGTGACACCATGCGAGCTCCACCACCGTCGTGCCAGAAGGAGACTGTTATGGCCGTTGACCGCTTCCCGGTTGAGCCAAGTCACATCATGATGTTCGCTCGCGCCGTTGCCGATACCAACCCCATCTACAGCGATGCCGAGTACGCCGCCGGTACCGAGGTGGGCCACCTGATTGCTCCGCCTACCTTCGTTCAAGCCAGTGCCCAGTTTGATGAGGCGTACTTTCTGCGGCCCAAACCGGGTACGCCCTGGTTCGGTTCGGCCAAGAGTGCCAGTGCCCTCATGGATCTGCCCGCCACCGAGAAGAAGGAAAGCGGCGGGGCTGGAGGCGGGGCGGCTGGTTTGCTGCATGCGGAGCAGCATTTTGAGTATCACCGTCACCCGGCTCCGGGCGACGTACTCACAGCCAAGAGCTTTGCTGGCAAGAGTTGGGAAAAAGAAGGTAAGAAAGGCGGCAAGTTGATGTTCAGCGAGGCCGTTACCGAGTATCGCGATCAGAACGGTGAACTGGTAGTCACCGCCACCGGCGTATCCGTCATCACGTCCCGTCCAGCGGAAGGTTGATCCATCGTGGCTCTCAAAGCAAGCGCGCTTAGTGTGGGGCAAGAGTTCTCTGACGTGGTGGTCGACAACCTCACCCGTACTCAGATCGTGATGTACGCAGGTGCTTCGGGTGACTACAACCCGGTACACACGGACAATGAGTTCGTCACCAAGGTGGCCGGGTATCCGGGCGTGTTCGCACACGGCATGCTGAGTATGGGGCTAACCGGGCGTCTGCTCACCAATACGGTGGGCGATGGTCGGCTCACCAAGTACGGCGTACGGTTCGTGAAGCAGGTGTGGCCGGGTGACACCCTCACCGCCAAGGCCACCGTGGCTTCCATTCGTGAGGACAACGGACAGCACCTCGTGGATCTGGACGTGGTCACCACCAATCAGAACGGTGATGCCGTCATCACCGGCTCAGCCACCGCCCGCATCGACCCGTAACCCCTTAAACCTCAACCCCAACAAGACCGGGTAGCAGGGCCGTTTTTGTTGGGGTTGTTACCCAAATAGCCTTCCTCCCCAAACGAGAACTCGGTTGAGACCCGTTCTTGTTCGGGTTGGGCTCAGCTGAGGGCGGCGGCGGTGGCTTCGCGCAGCTGGCGTTTCAAAAATTTACCGGCTGCGTTGCGGGGCAATAAATTCTCCGTGATGGCGATATGGCTGGGGATCTTGAACCCGGCCAACTTCGGCACCAGAAAGGCACGCAACTCTTCGGCCGACAGCGTCACGCCCGGCTGCACTACCACCGTGGCCGCCACCTCCTCGCCCAAGCGCTCATGGGGTACGCCGTATACGGCCGCCTCATGAACCCCCGGATATTCGTAGATGGCTGCTTCCACTTCGGCGCAATACACGTTTTCACCAGCCCGCAAGATCATGTCCTTGAGTCGATCTTCCACATACACGTACCCCTCTGCATCGATACGTCCCACATCACCGCTGCGTAACCATCCATCCACGATGGTGTCGGCGGTGGCATCGGGTCTGTTCCAATACCCACGGATCAACATCGGACCTTTGAACCAGATCTCACCGCGTGCCCCAATTGCTACGGACTTCATGTCCTCATCGCGCACTTCGATCTGCATGATGGGCATCGGTCGACCGGTACTGGTGGGGTGATTCAAATAGTCGGCTCCGGTGTTTTGCGGACCATAGGCGTTGGTCTCGGTCATGCCGTATCCGATGTTGGGGCTGCCGCCGGGAACGACCTTGGCCACCAGATCCACCTGCGAGGCAGGGGCCGGCGCGCCGCCGCCCCCAACCCCGCGCAGGCTCGACGTGTCGAAGTCGCCGAAGCGCGGAGAATGCACCAAATCCCAGCTCTGTGTGGGTACACCCACAAAGTTGTTCACTTGCTCATTTTGAATCAATTCGAGTGCCTTTTCGGCATCCCACTTGTACATGATTACGAGTTTGGAACCCCCGATCATGGAGCCGAGCATCACGGGGACACACCCGGTCACGTGGAATAGGGGCACGATGAGAATGAATGTGGGAGGCGACGCCGGGATCACTGGGTCCGCAACGGCTGCCGGAAAACGAAGGGCCTCCACCGTGGCGCGCATGGCAAATCCAAGCAATGCGCTGAGGATGGCCCGATGAGTGGATACTGCACCCTTGGGTCTACCGGTGGTGCCCGACGTGTAAAGGATGGTGGCGTCATCATCAGGGGCGATGTCGACAGTAGGGAGTGGGGCACCTTCATGGACCACGTTTTGCCACAGGTCCACACCGTCATGTACTTCCGCAGACCGCACCGCCAGCACCTTGATGCCGAGGCGCTGACACGTGGTCAGCGAGTTGGCAATACGGGGGTCATCTCCAATGAGCAGGGAGGCCCCACTGTCTTCCAAGCCGTAGGCCAGTTCGTCAGCTGTCCACCACGAATTGAGTGACACGTTGATGGCCCCGATAGATGTGATGGCGATGAACGACACGATCCATTCGGGAAAGTTACGCATGGCAACGGCCACCCGTTGGCCCTTGGTGATGCCGTAATGATCCACCAAGGCGGCGGCCAATGCGTCAGCTTGGGCCATGGTGTGGGCAAAGCTCCACCGCTCGCCCTCGTACACCACGTAAGTGCGATCCCCGTGAGCCCGAGCAGCGGCGTAGGCGTAGCGCAGGTTGGGCGGAGCGGCCGTGAACACCCGTTGGGTGGCGCCTAGGACCTGCGCGTCTCCCATGGCGAACGGCGATTCCGGAGCACTCAGGGCGGCAACGGCCGCTTCGAAGGTCATCGGGTCTGGCATGGGCCTGAACCTACCTCGGCTCGAATTCTGCAACCAGTTCGATTGTGGTCGCAGAATTCGATGTGGGCGCAGCAGTGTTGCTACGAGAACGCTCAGCGCTCGGTCAAGATGAATGCATTGAACGACGCCACTTCAACCGGCTCCCACACCACCGTGCAACCGGCCGCATGGCCCGATGCGCCCCGGATGACCAGTAGGTGTTGGTGGACGAAATCCGAGACCCATCGATGCGAGACGATCAGGCGTTGTTGATGGCGATATGGTCATCCAGTCCGGCCAAGTCGGCCAGGTTCGACGTAATCGGCTGCGTGGTGGATTCAACTGGTTGGTTGTGTGCGGAGCTCCCGACGCAGAATCTTGCCGGTCACAGTTTTGGGCAATTCATCGACGAACTCGATGGAACGCGGATACTTGTAAGCGGCCATCCGTTGCTTGCAGAATGCAATCAATTCCGCTTCGTCGGCAGAGGCACCCGGACGGAGGCTGACGAAAGCCTTCACCGTTTCGCCGCGATACTCGTCTGGCACACCCACCACCGCTGCCTCGCGTACGGCAGCATGTTGGTACAGCATGTCTTCTACCTCACGCGGCCACACCTTATAGCCTGATGCAATGATCATGTCCTTCTTCCGGTCGACGACGTAGAACCATCCGTCTTCGTCCATGAAACCGACGTCACCGGTGTGAAGATCACCGCCCGGTAGGGCGTGCGCGGTCTCCTCCGGCTTGTTCCAATAGCCAGCCACCACTTGCGGTCCGCTGGTGACGAACTCGCCGATTTGTCCTGCAGGAACGTCGTTGCCCTGCTCGTCGATGACGCGAACGATGGTGTTGAAGATCGGTACACCAACCGACAGCGCACCTGAGGTTGGATCCACGGGGGAGCGAGCTCCCATCGGCACTCCGTGGGACGGAGATGTGGTTTCGGTGAGCCCGTAGATGTTGTGGATGTACGCGCCCACTTCTCGCTCGAAGCGCTCCACCACCGATGGTGCGATTGGTGCGCCACCGCTGTACACCTTGGTGAGCGAGGACAGGTCGCGTCCGGCACACGATGGGTCGTTCATCAGTGCGATGTACACAGTGATGGCACCCACTGTGAACGTGGGTCGGTAGCGTTCGATGAGATCGAGTGTGGTTGCAGGGTCGAAGCGGTACCCCAGAACAACGGGCATGGGTACCAACAACGCCACGGTGAGGTGGGCAATCAGCCCGGTAATGTGAAACAGCGGCGCCACACCCAACACGATGTCGTCTGGAGTGAGCGACATCCACGTTTTGTAGGCCTCGGAGTTGAACACCACGTTGCGGTGCGTGTTGGTGGCTCCCTTCGGAGGTCCTGTGGTGCCAGACGTGTAAGTGAGGAAAGCCACCTCGTCACTTCGCAGTGTCGGAGTAGGAGCTCGCTTTCCGTCATTGGCGGCGATGAGGTCCACGAGATCGAGCGTGCCGCTCTGGGGGGTTTTCACCGATGTCGCCATCACGGAGGGTCGCTCGTCGCCCAAGTAGTCGAGTTCGCTGGTGGTAATGACCGTGCGAACCGCCGTGCTGTTCGACACCACATCCCGTGCCACGTCGGCGTATAGCGACTCGAGGGTCACCAGCACTGTGGCACCGGAGTCCTCGAGGACGTACGCCAATTCACGCCCCTTGTTCATCGGGTTCACCGATACCACGATGCCTCCGGCTTTCCATGTGGCGATGACGGCCAAAAAGAA
>JAYVGK010000414.1:0-3123 GCA_043772215.1 Acidimicrobiales bacterium
GAGCGTTATTCGGGCCCGGCCACCCCTGGCATTGCCGCTACGGCAGGCATTCCTATGGACATTGCGGCACCGTTGGTGCCGGTGGACATGGCGGCCATCACTCATTGGGACGTCTCGGCGGTCACCGCGCAGGACGTGGTGGTGATACGCCACTTCCTGGCCCGACGTCATGACCTGAGAGCCACCCGGACCACCATGGCCGACGATCTGGCCAACCGGATATGGCCCAAGGTGAGCGGTGCCCCCCAGGGGTTGGGACCGGAACGATTCTTGGAGTTGGTGGTGGCAGCCAAAACCCGCCGGGGCGACTGACAACCGGTGTATCACGGGTAATACACCCCTCCCATGGGTGAAGCGACCATCAGTACGTCGCCACGCAATGCCGGGCGCAAGCCTGCGGCCCGTGCCGCATCCGGGTGGGCCTGGCTAACCCTGCATCTGGGCGTTGAGCCGATCCATGGTCTCCACGTATTCCTCCACCATTTCCATTACTACTTGCCGCGCCGGTTTCACCTGGTTCATGGAGCCCACGATCTGGCCCACGAAGTAGTTCACCAATTGGGCGGCGCCCGACCCCGACGTGTTGGCCCCCCGAGCAATACGACGCTGCGCTTGCGCGATCAGCATGCCGTGTAAAGGCATACCGAGCGGTTGAGGACCGTCTTCACGCTCCCACTCATCCGTCCATGCCGTCCGCAGCTGACGGGCCGGCTTGCCGGTGGAAGCCCGTGACCGCAATGTGTCACTGGACGTGGCGGCCAGAAACTTCTGCTTCACCACCGGGTGTGTTTCGGCCTCCTCAGTGGTGAGCCACACCGATCCGGTCCACACTCCCTGGGCGCCGAGGGCCATGGCGGCGGCCATCTGGCGTCCCCGACCGATTCCACCTGCGGCCAGAACCGGCGTGTCGCCCATGGCATCCACAATCTCGGGCACCAACACCATGGTGGCAATTTCTCCGGTATGGCCACCCGCCTCGTAGCCCTGGGCAATCACGATGTCGACGCCGGCGTTCTTCTGACGCTCCGCATGTTGGCGCTTACCCACCAGGCCCGCCACCAACACGTCCTGGGCGTGGGCTTGGTCCACCAGGCTGGCGGGCGCCGGGCCCAGGGCATTGGCAATGAGACGAATGGGATGAGCCAGGCTGATGTCGATCAGCGGCTGTGCTCCCTTGTGACTCCAACTGCCTTCGCCGGTGGGCGCCACCTCCCCTTCGGGTAGTGGAGGGACGCCGTATCGCTCCAAGAGGTCATTGACGAACTGCTGGTGCTCCACCGGGATGAGCGTGGCCAGCCTGGCACGATCCAGGCCGCCTTCGTCGGAGCCGGTGTACTTCGCCGGCACGATGACATCTACGCCGTATGGCTTGCCCCCGTTGTACTGCTCGATCCAGTCGAGGTCGATTTCGAGTTGCTCCGGGGTATGGGCGGTGACGCCCAGAACACCCATACCGCCCGCCTTGGACACCGCCGCCACCACGTCACGGCAATGACTGAACGCCAGAATGGGGAACTCGATACCGAGCATGTCGCAGACCTTGGTGTGCATCAGCCCATAGTGCCCGCGTTGGCTGTGCCAGGGCCACCCAGGCTGTCGTTCAACATCAAGTAGTCGGTGCGGGTGGCCGGAAGCCAACAACGATGGGGCCGGGGGGTAGGGTTGGGGCCGTGGCGCTCCACCTGCACTCTGCCTATCGCCTCCATGCCAGCGTGGCCTTGCGGCCCGAACCGTTCGGCGCGTTGGCCTATCACTACGGCAACCGCAAACTGGTGTTCCTCAAGAGCCCCATGATGGTGGAGGTGGTGCGTACCCTGGGTGATCACCCGTCCATCGAAGCGGCACTGTTGGCAGCTGGGGTTCCGGCCGAGGCGCATGCGAAATACGTTGAGGCGTTGGCCTCCTTGGAACGATCCGACATGCTGGAGGTGGCCTGATGGCGTTGGTGGAGCAACTCAAAGGTGGGCTCGACGCTCCTATCTGTCTCACGTGGGAACTCACATATGCCTGCAACTTGGCGTGTATCCATTGCCTGTCGTCATCGGGGCGACGTGACCCGGGTGAGTTGAGTACCGATGAGTGCCTGGCGGTGATTGACGAACTGGCCCGGATGCAGGTGTTCTACGTCAACATCGGTGGAGGCGAGCCCACCATCCGGCCGGATTTCTTCCAGATCGTGGACCATGCAGTGGCCTGCGGGGTGGGCGTCAAGTTCTCCACCAATGGCAGTCGTATTGATGCTGGGGTGGCCCGCCGCATCGCCGGCTCCGACTACATCGATGTACAAATCAGTCTTGATGGCGCCGATGCCGCCACCAACGATGCGGTGCGCGGCGAAGGGTCGTACAACACGGCGATCGCCGCCATGGAGCATCTGTATGACGCGGGGTTCGGCGCGTTCAAGATCAGTGTGGTGATGACCCGTCACAACGTGAGTCAACTCGATGCATTCGAAGCATTGGCCGCACGTTTCGGCGCTGAGTTGCGTCTCACCCGGTTGAGGCCCAGCGGCCGCGGTGCCGATACCTGGGATCAGCTGCACCTGTCCCAAGGTGATCAGCGCGCATTGTATGCGTGGCTGGTGAAACGGCCTCATGTACTCACCGGTGACTCGTTCTTCCATTTGTCAGCGCTGGGGGAGAGCCTGCCCGGTCTCAACCTGTGCGGCGCCGGGCGCATTGTGTGCCTCATTGATCCGGTGGGCAGTGTGTATGCCTGCCCGTTTGTGTTGCATGACGAGTTCAAGGCGGGCAACGTTCGAGAGCACGGGGGCTTCGCTCACATCTGGCATTCCAGTGATCTGTTCACGTCGTTGCGTGAGCCCGCCAGCCCGGGGGCCTGCGCCAGTTGTGGCAGCTATGACTCGTGTCAGGGTGGATGTATGGCGGCCAAGTTCTTCACTGGGCTGCCGCTCGATGGTCCAGATCCCGAGTGCGTTTGGGGCAATGCCGACGACGAATTGGCGCGGATTGCTGCAGCCGCCGCAAAGAAGCCGTTGCCTGGACCGGGGCATTCCAAACCGGTGAGCATCTCCATCGGTCGCCGTAGTCCCGTCAACCAGTAGTGCGGTTTGTCTCCGGCCCGTCAGATGAGTGAGGAATCGGACAAGCGCCGAAAACGCAC
>JAYVGK010000415.1:0-5857 GCA_043772215.1 Acidimicrobiales bacterium
TAAGCGAGACCCCGGGGGGTTTGTCAAGCACTCATGGCGACTGTGGGCGGAGGACAATGATAAAAACCACACCTGTGCCCAAGATCGTTGATCACGACGAACGACGAGAAGAACTGGCGCGTGCTGCGGTACGAGCCATCGACCGGCTTGGTCTCGAAGGTGCCACCATGCGTGAGATTGCCAAGGAAGCGGGTTTCTCCACCGGCATTCTCGGTCACTACTTCGAGTCCAAGGACGACATTGTTCTCGGTGCCTTGGGGTTCATGATCGGTGGAACGCTGGCCCGCCTGGCTGACATATCAGCCAACTTGCGGGGGTTGAAGGCGGCGCATGAGATGGCCGCCGAACTGTTGCCACTCGATGCCCAACGGGCCAAGGAAAATCGGGTGTGGGCGGTGTACTGGGCCCAAGCTCTCACCAGTCCCAGGCTGCGTAGGGAGTATCAGAAGAGCGAGGCACTGCTGCGGGGTTACCTGGCTGAGGTGTTGCAAGAGGCCATCGACGACGGAGAACTGGCAAACTCGGTGGACGCTGCGTTGGAGGCCAACCGGCTACTGGCACTCTCCGACGGTGTCAGCGTGCAGGCATTGTTCAATCGCACATTCTGGACCGACGCCCGCCAAGTGGATGCCATTGATGTCCACCTCGATGATCTGCGTGCCCGAGGGGCAGTTTCACGGCCCCCCAAACGCCGGGTCCGCGCAACTCGCACGACCTCTGGCTGAGGCGGCCTTTCAGGCCAGCGCGGGGGTACCGCGAAACGGGCTGGGATCGCCTGGGGCGGGCAGCACCGGGCCGGTCCACCGGTTGGAACGAGCCACCTCGTCGGTGAGTTGCTGCCAGGTCACCGGGTCCCAGTCCTCCACCGCATTCACCACCAGACCAGCGTTGTCGAGGTGCACCAAGGCCGGCAGCCGCTCGAAGGCGAAGGCCTTCACGATGATGCGCGACGGATCCGGAAACACCAATATACGGGTGGCGTAGGGACCGAGGAACTCCTGAGATTCAGCAGCCGTGGCGCCGGCCACTACGAAACCCACCCGGCAGTCGGCTTGGTCGAAGGTTTCCAGCACGCGAGCTGCCGTCTTCAACACCCAGGCACTCTCGTTGGTGAACGGATCCACCACAGCAAGCAGGAGTTGATACTGAACCAGCCAGCCGGTGAGCGGAAAGCCTCTTCCGGTGAGGGGCGTCAGCACCAGATCTTGCGGGGGGTTGGCAGCCACGGGCGCAAAAGCTAGCGGACGGCGCCGTGCGGCTGAAGTCAGGCCCGTAAGTCAGGCCCGTAAGTCAGGCTCCGAAGGCAGGCCCGTCAGCACTCAAAGAATGCCGGCCGTCTGGTAGCGGGTACTTGCCGGTAACGTGCGGTCGGTGCATCCCATCGAGCGATTGCGATATGTGGCCAGGGCCAGCGGGGATGGCCCGTCGTTGCTGGTGCGCGAGGCGGCGGGAGCATTGGCGTCGTTCTCCGATGACCCGGCGGCCCTTGTCACTGCGTGTCGGCGCCTCGTGGATCGTCAGCCCCACAATGCGCCGATCTGGTGGTTGGCGTCGCGAGTGTTGGCGGCGTCCGACCCCGGTCATGAATCATGGATTGCCGCCGACGAACTTGAAGAGGATCCCACTCCGTCGGTGTTGCGTCACGAGTTGCCGGCTGATGCCACGGTACTCATCCTGGGTTGGCCGGAGCAGGTGGCAACTGCGGTGGCGCGTCGAGGGGACCTCACCGTGATGGTGGTGGACGCGCTGGGGGACGGCAACGGGTTGGTTCGTCGCCTGGAGCGCTCGGGATCGGAACCAGTGTTGGTGGAGGAACGAGGTGCGGCAGCCGCGGCGGCAGCTGCAGATTTGGTGGTGCTTGAGGCTTTTGGTTTGGGGGCTTCCGGAATAATGGCCGTCACCGGCAGTAGGGCGGCAGCCACCGTGGCGCGCAGCACTGGTGTTCCGGTATGGGTGGCTGCTGGTGTGGGCAGAGTGTTGCCGGGGCGATTGTGGGATGCCTATCTGCGTCGATTGGACGACGAAGGCGATCCATGGGACCTGGACCAAGAATTGGTGCCGCTGGAGTTCATAGACGTGGTGGTTGGTCCGGCGGGCGCATCGACGGCCGCGGAGGCCGCTCGCCGAGCGGATTGCCCCATCGTAGCGGAGCTGCTCAAGTCACTCTGAGTTCACTGGGTCACCAGGGGACCACTGTCGACCACCTCGAAAGCAGTGCCGGGGACGTTCTTCAACTGATTCAGATCGTCATCGTTCCAGCGGCTGTCGGTGGAACCGGTGATGAACCATGGACTGCCGTTATCCGCCAAGATCATGCCGTAGCGCTTCAATGCGGTGAGAACCACGAGCGCATCACCTTTGTAGGCACTCGTATTGAAATCAGCGCGCATACGAATGCGAGCGCCCATGGGTGGCAGTGAGGGGTCCGCCTTGCCCGCATAGTGGGTGGCCGGATGGATGTATGCGCGCTGTGTTTGTGGTGCAGTGACCCTCAGTGCATGGGTGATGATTCCGCTACGGATCTCGTCGAAACGGGCCAATCCGGGGAGAATGGGCAGGCCCGCCGCATCGGCCGAGGTCCACCCTTCGGGCCGCAAGGCGGAATTGTTGAGGTCCCATACGGCGCCCGACGATGCCTGCCACGCACCGTTGACCACAGAAGCGTTGTACAACTCGAACAGCTTGCACGTCCCTTGTTGCACCACCAACACATGACGGTCACTGCCTGCCTCGATCTTGGCGCTCAGCGGGATTGGATATGGCCCAGGGTCACTCTCGTTGCCGTAGTCCGTGAAGCGCACAGGTAGTGGTGCTTGCCCGGCTGGCACCACCGTGAACGGGATTCCATAGTCGGGGTTGGAGCCGAAATCGGGATGGACGTTGCGGGTACCGCCGCCGTTGATGCTGGCGATCCACTTGGCCGACATCGGATGGATGCTCAGCGCACTGACATCCTGATTCCAGGGATCGGTGGCCGGGCGAACGACGCACCCGCCGATGGAGGCGCCGATGACGGTGGGTGGAGCGATCGTGGGGGGAGCGCTGGTGGGTGAAGAGGCTTTCACCGTGACGGTGGTGGCAGTGGCGGCGCTTGTGGTGGGGGCGCGCTTCCTACGAGTGCGGGCGGTGGCGGGCGTGAAGCCAGCCAGGACCGCAATGGGGACCGTACCGAGCGCGATCCATCGACGAAGACTGATCATGGGGACACCTCCAGCCGGGGTATCGGCATTTGCGGGCGCCCACCTGAGGCGCGGACAGCGCTACCGTCAGCCACATGACGAAGCCAACGGTTGACATCGGGAGATTTGGGATCTGGACGGGCGTGCTCGACGCCCATCCCAGTGCCGTGGCGCAACAGGCGGCCCGAGTGGTGGAGGAGTTGGGGTTCAGCGCGTTGTGGATCCCCGAAGCAGTGGGCCGTGACCCGTTCGTGGCGGCCACGCTGATGCTGTCGGCCACCACCAATCTGAAGTTGGCCACCGGCATTGCCAACATCTACGCCCGTGACCCGATGACCATGGCCTCATGTCAAAAGACGGTGGCCGAGGCGTTCCCCGGCCGATTCCTGCTCGGCATGGGCGTCAGCCACGGGCACCTCGTAGCCGGAGTTCGTAAGCACGATTACAGTAAGCCGTTCTCGTACATGAGTGAATACCTCGATCGAATGGACAAGGCCCTGTTCATGGCCGTCGGCCCCGATGCCGATCCCGGGAGACTGTTGGCGGCACTTGGGCCAAAGATGCTGGAACTGTCGGCCGCCAAGGCCAACGGTGCACATCCGTATTTCACCACCCCGGAGCACACCAAGATCGCCCGTGAAGCGCTCGGACCCGATGCGCTACTGGCCCCTGAGCAGATGGTGGTGCTGTCCACGGACCCCGCCGAGGCCCGACGTATCGCCCGCAAGGGAATGAAGGTGTACATGCCGCTTCCCAACTATTTCAACAATCTTGTGCGACTGGGCTTCACCGAGGAAGATCGCTTGGACGGGGGCAGCGACCGTTTGGTGGATGCCGTGGTGGCATGGGGAACGGCTGATCAGGTGGCCGAACGAGTGCGGGCCCACCACGCTGCGGGCGCCGACCATGTGTGCGTGCAAGTACTGCGTGATGACATGGCCGTGCCGGAGAGCGAATGGCGTGAGCTGGCGGCCGTACTGCTGTAGTGGGGCCGCAACGTTTCGAGGTGGTGTTGGTGGCGCCCCAGATTGCAGGTAACACCGGCAACGTCATTCGGCTGTGCGCCAACGTCGGTGCCCGCCTACATCTGGTGGAGCCACTCGGATTCTCCTTGGAGGACCGTTTACTACGCCGCGCCGGGCTGGACTATCACGATCTGGTGGACGTGGGCATACATGCTGATTGGACCTCGTTGACCCAGTCGTTGGCGGGGCAACAGCCAGGACAACGCCGGTATGCATTCTCCAGTCGAGGCACCCGGTCCGTGTATTCGGTGGAGTTCCACTGGGGAGATGTCATGGTCTTCGGCTCCGAGTCTGACGGATTGGGTTCCGATGTACTGGCCGACTTTGCCGACGATGAGGTGTTGCGGCTCCCCATGCAAGCCAACAATCGCAGCCTCAATCTCAGCAATGCCGTGGCTGTGGTGATGTACGAAGCGTGGCGTCAGCGGGGGTTTGGCGGCAGCGTTTGACGTGTCGTCGGTCTCGTTGGGAACTGTCGGATAGGCAAACGGCGTACTATCTGCGTCAGTACAGCGGCTCATCGTGGGTCGCATACGGCACCGGACGAGAACGTTTCGCTCCGATCAACACTGTGCCGTTCGACTCACCTCTGGAGCTTCTTATGACGGCGCGCCGTCCATCTACTCGTACATCCTCTTCATCCATGCCCCGCGCGGAGTCCCGCCCGATGGTTGCGGCAGGGACCCCCGCAGTCGCCGAACCCCATGGTCCTACTCGTCGCCGTCACGAGCCCACCGCCCTCGATCACAACGGCGAGGCGCTGTCACCGGAGACTGTGGCCACCGAAGCCACGTCCGACGGCAGCAGTAATCCTGGGTTCGCAGAGCTCGGTTTGCCCCGACCCATCACCAAGGTGCTGGCGCAAAACGGCATCGTGGCACCGTTCCCCATTCAGCAGGCCACCCTGCCCGATGCCCTCGCCGGTTTCGACATCCTCGGACGGGGACGCACCGGATCGGGCAAGACGTTGGCCTTTGCCCTGCCCCTTCTGGCCCGTTTGGCGCAATCACGCACAGAGCGCCGCCCCGGTCGTCCGCGCGCATTGATTCTTGCCCCCACCCGGGAATTGGCTTCACAGATCTCTGATGCCATGGAGCCCTATGCCAAGGCCCTCAACCTGCGCACCACCACCATCTTCGGAGGTGTGGGTGCCGGACCGCAGATTGCTGCACTGCGCGCCGGGGTGGACGTGGTGGTGGCTTGTCCCGGTCGCCTCAACGATCATCTGCAGAGCCATCACGCCAACCTCGACGCGGTGGAGATCACGGTGCTTGATGAAGCCGATCACATGGCCGACCTCGGGTTCCTCCCGGTGGTGAAGAAGTTGCTGGATCAAACTCCGCGCCGTGGCCAGCGCATGCTGTTCTCGGCCACTCTGGACAACGGCATCGACATTTTGGTGCGGACCTATCTCCATCAGCCCCGTACCCATAGTGTCGACTCCGAACAGTCGCCGGTGTCCACCATGGAACACCACGTATTGCACGTTCGCCTCGAGGATCGACTGCCAGTGATCGTGGATCTGGCCCAAGCCCCTGGGCGCACCATGATCTTCACGCGGACCAAGCATGGCGCCAAGAAGTTGGCCAAGCAGTTGGTCACCAGCGGGGTGCCCGCCGTGGAGTTGCACGGCAACCTTGCCCAGAATGCTCG
>JAYVGK010000416.1:0-2337 GCA_043772215.1 Acidimicrobiales bacterium
TACCGGGTACCCAAGCTGCATTTCCAGGCCCGTTGCGCCGTCACCAATACCACCACCACCGGTGCGTATCGCGGCGCCGGTCGCCCCGAGGCCACCCAAATGCTGGAACGCACCATGGACATGGCTGCTGACGAACTCGGTATCGACCCGGCCGAACTGCGTCGAATGAACCTGCTGCAGCCCGAAGACTTCCCCATGGTCACCCACACCGGGGCCGCATACGACAGCGGCGACTATGTACGGTCGCTAGACCTGGCACTGGAGAAGGCCGACTACACCGGGCTGTTGGCACAGCAGGCCAAGCGTCGGGCGGAGAAGTCAACCAAGTTGCTGGGCATTGGCTTGTCCACCTATGTAGAGATAACTGCCCCGTTCGGTTTGCACGTGGAGTACGGCGCCGTTGAGGTGGAAGACGACGGCACCGTGGTGGCCAAGGCCGGCACCAGTAGTCACGGTCAGGGCCACGAAACGGCGTTCTCCATGCTCGTGTCCGACGTCATGGGTGTACCGATGGATCAGGTGAAGTTCGTCCAGAGCGACACCGAACTGGTACCCCGTGGTGCGGGCACCATGGGCAGTCGCTCATTGCAGACTGCGGGTTCGGCCATATTCACGGCTGCCGGTGTGGTCATGGACAAGGCCCGTACCCTCGCCGCCCATTTGCTTGAAGCCAACGTGGACGACATCGTAAAGGGCGACGGCGTGCTTCATGTGGTGGGCTCCCCGTCGCAGTCACTCACCTGGGCCGAGTTGGCCTCGGCGGCCAAGGACCGGTCCAAATTGCCCGAGGGCATGGAGCCCGGCCTCAGCCACGAGTTGGACTTCGACGGACAGAACTCCACTTTCCCGTTCGGGGCCCATGTGGCCGTAGTTGAGGTGGACTCCGAGACCGGCAAGGTGCAACTGCTGCGCCACGTGGCCGTGGACGACTGCGGCAAAATTCTCAACCCCATGCTGGTAAAAGGTCAACAGCACGGGGGCATCGCCCAGGGTGCCGCTCAGGCTCTTTTCGAGTGGGTGCAGTACGACGAGAGCGGTAACCCGATCACCGCCACACTGGTGGATTATTCGATTCCATCGGCCGCTGAATTGCCGTCGTTCGAGACGTACAACACTGAAACCCCCACGCCCCGCAATCCACTGGGCGCCAAGGGCATCGGTGAGTCCGGCACCATCGGTTCTACGCCAGCCATCCAAAACGCCGTGGTTGATGCGCTGTCGCACCTCGGAGTACGCCATATCGACATGCCCACCACGCCCGAGCGGGTGTGGAAGGCCATCGCCGCCGTCGCCTGACCCTCGGCCTCTCGGCGAGCGCGGCACATCGGCACGGATGTTGGCCACCGCAAGGTGGCCTGAGCTGTCAGCGGCCGTCTTTCGCCGCAACCTTCTTGGCGGCGACCTTCTTGGCGGCGACCTTCTTGGCGGCAACCTTCCTGGGCGCAGCGGCCGATGCCCGTGTCACCATCGTGGCCATAGCCGGCACCGGCGATGCCGTTCGACCCAACCCAAACAGCCCTCCAGCCCCTCCGAGCAGATCACCGAGTGGACCCAACCGCTTGGGCAGATCTCCCAAACTGCCCACCATCCCCATGATCTGCGCGCTGAGCAATTCCACGGCATCAGGGAGTTGATCAAAAGACATCCGGTCAAACGCCGTGGCCATCCTCTGTATACCGGGCACGATGGAATCGATGGGTCCATCGAGCGCATCACCCACCTCGCGCATCCGTTTGGCAAACTTGTCCATCTCCGGAGCCAACGCCCGGGCAGGGGCTTCCACCGAGTCCACCAACGAGTCGAGGCGGGACAACAGTGTCTCCAGTGCTGCCGCAGACCGTTGCAGCGACTGCACCGTTTCCACCATCATGTTCATGGTCTTACGCGCCGCCCCCAGCATCTGCAAAGGGCTCTGCAAGAGCGAGGCAAAATCGAACTCTTCGTTGTCAGCAGCCATGGTCGGACACTAACCCTGCAAGCGGCTCACAACACGACGAACGGTTCGTACCCGGGAGCCACCAGCGGCCAGGGCTGCGCCCGCTCGATGATGGCCGCCAGCCCCATGGCCAGCCCATCATGGAACCGCGGTGCCATCACCTGCAGCCCGAACGGAACGCTCTGCTCATCCACGCCGAGCGGCACACTCACTCCGGGGTGACCGGTGAAGTTGAGGTCGGTGGTGTTCAATGCAATGGAAGAGCTCACGGTGGCACCGGCCCGGGTAGCCATCGGACCATCCCTGGGCCATGACGCAGAGTTGGCAGTGGGTGTGATGAGCACGGTGCCAGGTGTCAGTAGATCGTCGACCTTGCCTGCCTGTTCGTAACGCAATCGTTG
>JAYVGK010000417.1:0-7573 GCA_043772215.1 Acidimicrobiales bacterium
CATGCCGACGATGATGGTTCGGTGGTGCGGACGTATTCGCACATCACTGGTCTCATCGAGGAGGCCCGTCTGCCGGAACGTGTTCGCCAACGAGCCCAGGCCGTGTTCGCCGCCTTGGCTGAGGCCGAGTCGCACCTGCATCAAACGCCAGTGGCTCAGATCCATTTCCATGAGGTGGGTGGCCTCGATGCCATCATCGACATCGTGGGCACGTGTGCCGCACTCGAGATTCTCGACATCGACGAGATCGAATCTTCCCCGGTAGCCCAGGGCCTCGGAATGGTGCAGTCCGAGCACGGGATGTTGCCCAATCCTGCTCCGGCCACCCTCGCCCTACTGGCCGCTCGCAAGGTGCCAACCTTCGGTCGTGATTTGGCGGTGGAGCTCACCACTCCCACGGGTGCCGCATTGCTCAGCGCGCTTGCTTCACGATTTGGCCCCATGCCCAACATGCATCCCGAAGCCATCGGCTATGGCGCCGGTACCAAGGTGCTCGACGGACTACCCAATTTGGTGCAGGTGGTGATCGGCGAGCGGGTGCACTCGGATCGTCGAGGGCAAAAATTGGTAGTTGTCGAAGCCAACGTCGACGATGCCACCGGTGAAGTACTGGCCCATACGGTGGCAATGTTGCTCGAAGCCGGGGCCGGTGATGCGTGGATCACTCCCATCATTGCCAAGAAGGGGCGTCCGGCTCATATCGTAAGCGCACTTGTGGATCCGGCCATGGCCGAGCAGGTGGGGGCGGTGTTGCTCGACGAAACCGGTTCGCTCGGGGTGCGCAGCTATACGGTGGATCGGTGGGCGTCGGAACGATCATTTGATGAAGTGGACGTGGTTGGCTTTCCGGTGCGGATCAAAATCGGTCCCGGCAGGGCCAAGCCGGAGTTCGATGATGCCGCCAAAGTGTCACGGCGCACCGGGCTGCCCGTTCGAGAGGTCATCGCCCGGGCCGAGTCGGCGTGGCGGCGGGCGTCGGAGGTCCGCCACCTTCATCCCGCCCACTTGGACGACCACGGTGACTGATCCCGGCCGCTCGCCCGCCAACTCGTAGCAAAACTCCATCGCTGGCGACGAATTTTGCGACGAGAACCCAGGGGAGCACGCCAACCAACTCATCTCGCAGCAGTAGGAGGTCGTGCAGCGTCGGGATCCGATTGCTGCTCGAAGAACACCGCCACGTCGGTGGTCAGCACCAGCCGTGTGCTTACTTCATCAGTTTGGCTGCGAGGAGCTCGGCAATCTGTACGGCGTTGAGGGCCGCGCCCTTGCGCAGGTTGTCACTGGAGATGAACATCACCAATCCGTTGTCACACGTTGGGTCTTTGCGAATGCGTCCCACGTAGCACGGGTCATTTCCGGCCGCCTCCAAGGGCGTGGGCACATCCAGCAACTCCACACCAGGGGCCGACGCCAACAGTTGCTTGGCTCGGGCCACGGTGATGGGACGTTCAAACTCGGCATGCACGCTGAGGGAGTGCCCCGTGTACACGGGTACCCGAACGCAGGTGCCTGCCACCTTGAGATCGGCAATACCGAGAATCTTTCGACTCTCGTTGCGCAATTTGAGCTCCTCATCGGTCCACCCTTCGTCACCCTCCACCATGTCCTCGGTGTAGGCGCCGGCGTAGGCCAACACGTTGAACGCAACGGGTTTGACGAACTTGTGCGGGGTGGGGATGTCCAACGCTGCACCATTCACCGCCAACTTGGCAGAATCGTCTGCCAACTTACGAACTTGAGATTCCAACTCACTGACACCCGCCACCCCAGCACCTGACACCGCTTGGTAGGTGGCCACTATCAATTTCAACAAGCCCGCCTCAGCATGCAACGGCGCCAATACGGGCATGGCGGCCATGGTGGTGCAGTTGGGGTTGGCCACGATGCCTTTGGGGATGTGATCGAGGGCATGCGGGTTCACCTCGCTCACCACCAACGGCACGTCGGGGTCCATCCGCCAGGCGCTGGAATTGTCCACCACGATGGCACCGGCCGCCGCCACCTTGGGGGCGAGGATGGTGGAGGTGGAGCCGCCAGCAGAAAAGATGGCGATGTCGATGCCGGAGTAGTCCGCCGTATCGGCATCTTCCACCACTATTTCGCCACCCTTCCACGGCAGTCTGCGACCAGCTGAGCGGGCCGAGGCGAAGAAGCGCACATCGTCGGCCGGAAAGTTGCGCTGCTCGAGAATCTCGCGCATGGCCTCGCCAACCATGCCTGTTGCTCCAACGATGGCCAATCTCATGGGCTTGCACTCCTGGGAGGGGGAATCGTCAGTTTCGCGCACCGGCGGTACTCACCTGGCCCGATTTTGGCCTGAGGGCGAGCAGCAGTCGAAGGCGAACTTCATCACCTCGCACAATTGAAACAATTTGCCATGGCCGAGCTTAGGTGATCCGGTGTGTCAGCACGGCCTTGCTCACGGTCGCACACTTTCCATGGTCACTGCACAACGCTCGGGCATTCCGTCGTCCTCGTCGAGCTCGATATCCGGCGCACGGTTCGGGTACTCGGGGCAACCACCAAACGGGTGAGTACGTCGATTGCCGAACTATGCGTGAGAATCATTACCGGGCGCCGTCCAATTCCTTCATCCTCCAGCCACCAGACCTCGCCATGCGCAGCCACATCGTACGTTGCGACACGTTTGCGAGAAGTCACCACGGTTCCTCAGCAATGAGTGCACGGCTGTCTTCGATGGCTGCCAGGAGTTCGTCCGGAATCCGAACGGCGATCTGCGTGCTGTGCATATCAGTGCGCATACCAAGCTGGTTACGTGCCCGGGGGCCTCAGACGTCGAGACCGAACGCCGTATGCAGCGCCTGCACTGCCACCTCAACCTGCTCAGCCCGGATCACGCACGACAAGCGGATGGTGGAGGTGGAGATCATCTCGATGTTGACCCCAGCATTGGACAACGTCTCGAACATGGTGGCCGACACTCCGGGATTGGTTTTCATTCCCGCACCCACGATGGACACCCGAGCCACCGTCGAATCGGCAGTGACGGCCATGGCCCCTACCTCCTCCTTCAAAGCGTTGCAGATGCTCATGGCCGTGCTGAGATCGAATTTGGGCACCGTGAAGGAGATGTCGGTGGCGCCTTCGGTGGACGTGTTCTGCACGATCATGTCCACATTCACATGACGGTCAGCCAACGTACGAAAGATCCGAGCGGCGATCCCCGGGCGATCCGGCACCCGGGCGATGGTGATCTTGGCCTCCGACGTGTCGTGGGTGATGCCGGACACAATGGCCTGCTCCATGGTGGGGTCCTCCTCGGTGATGATAGTGCCGGGCTCCCACGTGAAGCTGGAGCGGACATGCAGTTTGACGTGATGACGACTGGCGAATTCCACTGCTCGTAACGCCACCACTCCGGATCCCGTGGCCGCCATTTCCAGCATCTCCTCGAACGACACCCGGGCCATGCGATGAGCCCGTTGCGCCACTCGCGGATCGGCAGTGAACACACCGGTGACATCGGTGTAGATCTCGCACTCATCAGCTCCCAGCGCAGCTGCCAAGGCCACAGCAGTGGTGTCCGATCCGCCCCGACCAAGAGTGGTGACGTCATTGCCGGTGGACACACCTTGAAACCCAGCCACCACGGGCACCATGCCTGCGGCCAACGACTGGCGCAGACGATCGCCGCGCACCTCCAGGATCTTGGCCCGGCCATGACTGGTGTCGGTAATGATGCCAACCTGACTGCCGGTGAAACTGGCGGACGGCACACCGAGATCATCAATGGCCATGGCCAACAAAGCAGCCGAGATCCGCTCCCCGGTGCTCAGCAGCATGTCCATCTCGCGACTGTCGCCCTTGATGGGAACCTCGCCCTTCTTCACTGCCTTCTCGGTCGGCGCGCTTTCATTGGTAAGCACCGCATTGGCCAGGCGGATGAGGTCGTCCGTTGTTTTACCCATGGCCGAAACCGCCACCACCACCTGATGACCGCGACGTACGGTACGCACCACATGGTCAGCCACAGCCCGGATGCGGTCCGGGTCCGATACCGAACTCCCGCCGAACTTTTGTACGATGAGGGCCACGGGGCGCAGAACCTACTTCTTGGCAGGCCGTGACGATGTCGTGGTGCTCTTCACCGTGCCGCCCGGCAGTGTGGCACCCGCCAGAAAGGGCAGCGTGGGGTTCAGCGCCTTCACCAGGTCATTGAGGTTGGAGTCCTTGACCGCCTTGAGGATCGGCGTGGGATTCACGGGGAGACCACCGTGGGGATGGATCTCGAAATGCAGATGCGCAGGGGTCCCTCCAGCGTTACCGGTGGTGCCCACGAATCCCACGATCTGACCCGCTTCGACCACTGTTCCATCCACGATACCCACGGCGAACTGCGACAGATGAGCGTAGTAATACGCAGTGCCGTCCTTGTCCGTGAGCCACAGTCGATTGCCGCCCAACGGCGCCACTCCCACGCTGGTGACCACCCCCCGCTTGGTCGCCCGCAGTGGCGTACCAGCTGGCGCAAAGATGTCCACGCCTTGGTGCAAATGGTAAAACTTTGTGCCTTTCATTCGATCTGCTCCATAGGTGTCTATGAATGAAGCAGGGAGTTGGACGGGGAACGCAAATCCGTCCAACGCAATGGGTATGCCCTGGGTTATCGATTGCAACTGAGCATCCACCTTGGCGAACTCCACGGAGAGGATCTGCTGATCACTCTGCAGTTGGTCCACCTCCTTTTGACGTTCTGTCACCAGTAGGTCGAACTCGTGTTGCTTGTCCTTGAGAGCCTGAGCGTTTTGCCGATAGGCCTCCACCATCACGGCGTCACGGCGTTGCGCCTGCGACACAAAATCGGCCCGACGGCTGAGGGTCCCTACGTCCTTGGCCGACAGCAACAGGTTCAGATATCCCACCGCCTCTCCGGTGTATTGGCGTAGAGCCCTGTCTCGCATCTCTAAGGTGGCGGCATCGCGCAAGGCATTGAGGCGGGCAATGTCACGTTTGGTGGACGCCCCCTGATTGCTGAGTGCCACCAATGCGGACTGGGCTTCCACCACCCTGGCGGTGGCGGCGTCGGCTTTGACTCGGGCGATCTCCACCTCCTTGCGCTGCGCTGCAGTGAGCTTGGCCAGCGCTTCTTTCAACGTGATGCTCGACGCCGGAGCGGCGTACGGGGGAGCGGGAGGTACCACCACGTTGGCAGGAGGGGTCTCCTGCAGCGCATCGTCATTGGTGACATCACCAACTTGTACATCTGAACCGGGCGGCAGGGTGACCACGGCCCCGTCGACTGCTCCAAAATCGTCGCGCGAGGCCGGCCGTTGCCCGGGTGGCACCACAGTGGAGCCAGCCTGGACGGCGGAGGACGTGGAAGTTGTCGCTTCACGGGGCGTGAGCGTGCTGGGGGGGAATTCGGCGGTACCGACTGGCACTGGGGCGGGCAGGGAACCGGTGGTGAGCGTGGAGCCGGGGACAGTGGCCGATGGGTCCACGACGCCGGTGATCAGTGGTCCGCCGATGCCCACCGGCGCACCACTGATGGTGGTCGTGGTGGTCGACGAGGTGGACGTGGTGGCATTTGGATCAAGTTCCTGGGCGCGGCTCGGTGCGACCACCACGACTGCAATGACGAGAACGCCAAGCGCAACGTTGCGGGCCCACGCCGATGACCGAACAGAAAATGCCATAGATGTCCCACGATTCGCGCCCCGAACTCTGCGGTGCCATCGAATCGTGGAACAGCGTAGTAGGCCGGTCACCTCCCTTAGTGGGTTCACGGTCCACGGAGCAGGCTTCGGGCTGGGGTAGGTTCCATGCTGATGCCGAGGGACGACCGAGCTCCGGAACCCAACGACGGTCGCCGAGAGCGGATCCGCCGCAGTGCCACCCTTTACGCCGTGGGCCTCATTGCGATCACCGGCGCGGTGGCGTTGGCGTCGGGCGCGTGGCGCGACGGCAAGCCCGGCGCCAGCTCGTCCACCGTCCCCATAGCTGCGCCCAACAGCACCACGTTCGTCGAGATCACGGTGGCTCCCACCACGGTGGCTGTCCCCACCACGGTCAAAGCGGCCACTCCGTGTCCGTTGGCTGATGGATCCTCCCCTCGGACGGTGAGCTTCACGACCGCTCCTGCAATGTGTATCGACCCCGCCGCTACCTACACGGCGGTGATCAAGACCAGCAAGGGTCAAGTGCTCATCCGGTTGGACCAGCAGGCGTCCCCCGCGGCGGTGAACACGTTTGTGTACTTGGCCCGCTACCACTTCTACGACGGTTTGGAATTCCACCGGGTGGTGAGCAGCTTTTTGATGCAGGCCGGTGACCCCACTGGGACCGGTGAGGGCGGCCCCGGATTCACCATCAACGCTGACGCTGGCAGTGGTGCATTCAGCGTGGGTTCCGTGGCCATGACCGGTAAGGGCACCGGTACCAATGGCAGCCAGTTCTTCATTGTCAGTGGAAAGAGCGGCGTGGACAACCTCACGGCGGTGGACTACTCCCCGTTGGGGCGGGTCATCAACGGCCTCCCCGTGGTCAAAGCCATCGACTCGCTGGCCGTTGACCCGGGTGACACGCAGGGCAAACCACCCAGCACCAAGGTCACCATCGACCAGATCGACATCCGGGCCACCGGGGAACAAGCTTCGACCCCGTCGAATGCCTCGACCACCCGTCCGTCCACCACCACCACCTCCACCACTGCTGCGCAGTAGCCGCACCCGTTACTCTCGTTCAAATCGTCTCCCCCAACTCGTGAGGTTCCGCAGAATGACTCCTGAATGTCCCGCCACCGACGGCTCCAGCCCCCGGACCACCCGGTTCAGCGGCAAACCGCCGATGTGCATCGACTCTTCCAAGCGCTACAGCGCAGTGATGAGTACGTCACTGGGAGATCTGTCCATCGCTCTGGACGCAGCCGGCGCCCCCCTCACCGTCAACAACTTCGTGTTCTTGGCCCGCCACCACTACTACGACTCGTTGACCTTCCACCGCATCATCAGTGGCTTCATGTGCCAGGGCGGCTGCCCCAATGGTGACGGGCGAGGTGACCCGGGATACCGCTTCAGCGACGAACTTCCCAAGCCGGGTCGATATGAAATCGGGTCCTTGGCCATGGCCAATTCCGGTCCCAACACCAATGGTTCGCAGTTTTTCATCGTCAGTGGCCGTTCTGGTCAACAGTTGCCGCCGCAGTACTCCCTGTTCGGCAAAGTGGTCAAGGGTCTCGATGTGGTGGAAGCAATGCAGCAGGTCAAAACGGGAGCCTCGGATAGGCCCAGCACTCCCGTGGTGATCAATTCTGTGGTTGTCACCGAACACGAGGACTAGGCGGCGGCACCGTCGCTAGGGGTATCGCGCCACCGTTGAGGGTCACGCCGACGTTGCCGTGGGCCTCCCAGCCCAATGCGGGGCTCCATATCAAGGCGGCATCGTCGTCGATGGTGATGAGGGCGACCCCTGTGCTCACCAGCCTCGTGGTGCGCAGCATGCGCTCGTGTCCCCACCGGTCGGCGTGGGGCAGTACGGCGGTCTCGGTCACCACTCCCAACCCGAGGGTGAATGCGCCGCCCCGATCGTCGATCATGGGGTCCGCCAGCGC
>JAYVGK010000418.1:0-6304 GCA_043772215.1 Acidimicrobiales bacterium
TGAGCAGGGTCAGTGATCATGAGATGACAATCCAGGAACTCATCGGTGTGCTGACGAATTGATTTGACCACGGGTGGACCGATAGTGAGGTTGGGAACGAAGTGACCGTCCATCACGTCAACGTGCAACCAGTCCGTCTGCGGCGCCACCAGTTCAATGGCGGCACCCAAGGCGGCAAAATCGGCCGACAGGATGGACGGGCAGATGAGCACCGAAGGGAACATGCATTGGATCGTATCCAGACCTCGCTGTGTTGCGATCCGGTGAGAGTTCGGGTCAATCTCCGGTGCGTAACCACTACCGTGCCAGCGTGGCCAGACATCTGCGACTCGGTGAGGTATTGCTGGCATTGGAAGGGATGGCCATTGCCCGGGGGGTGTACACCGGAGATGATGCCGACGTCCAAGCCCGAGTGGTTGACACGGGTGAGATCTTGGTCGGGCTCGAGGCCGACGACCCCAGCACCCTCGAACAACTCGGCGTCGATGTCACCGAGTGCGACCCCAGGTCGGGATACGGCAAATGGTCATCAACGTACGACGACGGTATCAATCCGCTCATCGATCTAGAAGAGCCCGCCTTACTGGCAGTGCTCGATACGATCGAAGCGGGAACCGCAGTTGATATGGGGTGCGGCACCGGTCGAGTGCTCGGCTTGTTGAACCGACGGGGCCACACAGTGACCGGCATCGATCAGTCACCCGAGATGCTGACACTGGCCGCCGTACGACTACCCACCGCCACCTTGATTTCCGCAACGCTGGCAGGACCGGCTTCGATACCCGTACCGAGTAACACCGTCGACCTGGTGACATGCGCGCTGACCATGGCCCACCTGCCATCGCTTACCGAACCGGTTGAAGAACTGGCCCGCCTGTTGCGACCGGGGGGTCGGTTGGTGATTACTGATGCCCATCCCTTGGCTGTGTTGTTTGACCTGCAAGCCGTCTTCAACGCCGACGACGGGCACACATCTTGGGTGAGAAACCATGTCCATCTGCACAGTGACTATCTGCGCGCCTTCGAATCCGCTGGACTTCGCGTTCGGGCCTGCGTTGAGCCTGTGGTGACCCCCGGCCGAGGGCCGTTGTTGAGCCTGGCCGCCCAGGTTCGTCCTCACGCCGCCCATGCGGCGTACATCGGGCTGCCGTATGTATTGATCTGGGATCTCGAACGGTGCCCTTGATTCGCGGCGTATTGGCGTCTGCGTATTGTGAGGTCTATGCGCGTCGATGGTGGTATCCCGTCCGAGTTGGAGAAGATCGCCGGAGCGGCACAGGCTCAGGAGAAAGCGGGGTACGACGGAGCCTGGGTAGCCGAAACCAGCAGGGACCCGTTCCTGCCCCTGGCGTTGGCTGCCGAACACACCTCGACCCTGGAAATCGGTACGTCCATCGCTGTCGCCTTCGCCCGCAATCCCATGATCACGGCGGTATCGGCCAACGATCTGCAACGCTATTCACAAGGCCGTTTCATCCTCGGATTGGGGAGTCAGATCAAGCCCCACATCACGAAGCGATTTTCCATGGAATGGTCAAAACCGGCAGCTCGTATGCGCGAATTTGTATTGGCCATGCGTGCCATTTGGGACTGCTGGAACCTGGGCACGTCTTTGGAGTTTCGCGGTGACTTCTACACCCACACCCTGATGACGCCGTTCTTCAATCCGGGACCCAACCCATTTGGTCAGCCCAAAGTGTTGCTGGCTGGTGTGGGTGAGCGTATGACGGAGGTGGCAGGCGAGGTGTGTGATGGATTTTTTGCCCACGCTTTCACCACAGAGCGTTACTTGAAAGAAGTGTCCCTGCCTGCATTGCAGAGGGGTATGGACAAATCAGATCGTACGCGCGCCGATTTTCAGGTGAGTTTGCCGGTGTTTCTGGTGACTGGTCGAAACGAGGAGGAGTTCGAAAAGGCCGCCGCCGGCACTCGTCAACAGATTGCCTTTTACGGCTCCACGCCGGCATACCGGCCCGTATTGGAACTGCACGGCTGGGGCGACCTCCAGACAGAACTCAACATTCTGTCCAAACGTGGCGCCTGGGAGGAGATGGGCCGGTTGTTGGACGACGACATCTTGGCCGCCTTTGCCGTGGTGGGCGAGCCCAAGGACATCCCGGTCCAAATCCGTGAGCGCTTCGATGGGGTGGTAGATCGAGTGAGCTTCTATTTGCCGTACGAGAGTGACCACGGCGAACTCACCCAACTCATCTCCGAACTCAAGGCCTGACCCCCTCGCCGTTGCGGCAGGTCAGCACCGGATATGGCGCTGAACGTGGCAAAAGTCGGCGATTCAATTCCAAACACCCGTACAGCTCGCGATCACCTGTGCAGACGACTTGCGCTCAGCCCTTGGGGGTTTCGGTGATGGTGACCGAGGTGATGGTGACCGGTTCGCTGGGCGCCCCATCGTTGACGGCCAATGCGGCTATGGCATCAACCGTGGCCTGGCCATCGGCCAACTCGGCGAACAGCGAATACTGCGGGGGCAGTGTGGTGCCGTTCTTGCCCGAGATCACGAAGAATTGGCTGCCGTTGGTGTTGGGCCCGGAATTGGCCATGGCCAACGAACCGATCTTGTATTCACCCGCCTGGGGCAATTCGTCGGCAAAGGTGTAGCCCGGGCCACCCGACCCGGTGCCCTCAGGGTCCCCACCCTGCAATACGAAATCGGGCACCACCCGATGAAAGATGATGCCGTCGTAGTAGTGGTAGCGCGACAGCACTACGAAATTGTTCACCGTCTTGGGGGCCTTGCCTGGGAGCAAGGTGAACGTCATGGTGCCTTTGTTGGTGACCATGGTGGCGGTGTATGTCTTGGCCACATCAATACACATGGGCGGGGCGGCAGTAAACACCTGCTTCTTGGCCGCTGACCCATCGGCAGGGGGACAACTCCCCTCGGCCGCAGCATTGGTACCCGAAGTAGCGGTGTTGGTGGAACTGTCCTTGTTCGAACTACCGCAAGCGGCCAAGGACACGGGAAGCACCACAAAGGCGCAGGCCAATATGGAGGCCCGGAGGGGAAGCAACGTCATGGGCGCAGACGGTAGTACCCCAAGCTGGGACTTGGGCTTGCGCTCGTCCGTTGCTCCTACGTCACGACGAAGACTCAGCCAACGACGAAGTTCACCAGACGCCCGGGCACCACCACCGACTTTCGCACCATTTTCCCATCAAGGAGCGCAGCGATCTGTGGCTCCGCCCGAGCGACTGTTTCCAGTGTGACCTGGTCGGTACCGGTGGCGACGGTGATGCGGGCGCGCACCTTGCCGTTGATCTGGATTGGTATTTCCACGGTGTGGTCCACCAGCAAGGCAGGATCGGCCACCGGAAACTCAAACCAGGTGAGCGACTGGCCATGGCCAAGGCGCTGCCATAACTCCTCAGCCATATGCGGAGCAAACGGAGCCAGCATCAACACCAACGGCTCGGCAATTTGACGCGGTGTGGCCACCCCAGGCGTCACGTACGTTTGAGTGAGATGGTTCACCAATTCCGTGAGTCGGGCGATGGGTGTGTTGAGCCGCAGTCCGTCCATCGAATCGCGTACTGACTCCACCGTACGATGCAGCAGGCGCATCGTGGCGTCGTCAGGTGCATCGGTACTGACATGAGGTTGGCCCGTGGACTCATCAATCAGCACACGCCAGGTCCGCTGCAACAAGCGGTGGGCCCCGGACACTGCCCGGGTCTCCCATGGCTTGGCCTGCTCCAGCGGACCCATGGACATCTCATAGAGACGGAACGTGTCGGCGCCGTACTCTTCCAACATCTCGTCGGGCGAAACGGCATTCTTCAACGACTTGCCGATTTTGCCCAGGTGCCGATTCACTGGCTCCCCACGGTATGTGTACGTACCATGGAACTCCACCACGTCGGCCGCCTCCACATACTGCCCGCGTCCATCGGTGTAGGAGTGTGCCTGGATATAACCCTGGTTGAACAACCGGTGGAACGGCTCCGGCGTGCTCACATGGCCCAAGTCAAACAGCACCTTGTGCCAGAAACGGCTGTACAACAGGTGCAAAACGGCGTGCTCCACCCCACCGACGTACAGGTCCACCCCACCTGCATCACCGGGGGTGGGCGTCCCCATCCAATACCGCTCGTTGATGGGGTCGGCCGGCAGGTCCACACCCGGTGCGTCCACCGGATCGATGTAGCGCAAGTAGTACGCGCACGATCCCGCCCACTGCGGCATCACATTGGTGTCGCGACGATATGGGCGCAGACCATCTCCCAGATCCAGCGTGACGTTGACCCAGTCAGTGAGGCGATCCAGCGGAGCTTCCGGGTTCGACGCTTCGTCATCGGGAACAAAGGTGCGCGGTGAGAACTGATCTGTCTCCGGCAGTACCAACGGCAGCATGTGCGACGGCAGGGCAATGGGTAAACCGGTCTCGTCGAACACCACAGGAATGGGCTCGCCCCAGTAGCGCTGGCGACTGAATCCCCAGTCGCGCAACTTGTAGTTGATAGTTCCGTGCCCGGCGTTTTGGGCTTCCAACCAGCTGTTGGCTGCGGCGATGGCATCACCTTTGTCCAGACCATCGAGGGTGAGGGTGCCATCGGAACGAGACGACTGCACATGCGCGCCATCACCCACAAAGGCGTTGATCCATGTGGCGCATTCAAGGCTGGGCTCGATACCTTCGGCGGAGAACCATTCCGCCGGGGGCTGTTGGGTGGCCACGATGGGTAAAGCAAACGCCCGGGCGAACTCAAAGTCGCGATGATCGCCCGAGGGCACCGCCATGATGGCCCCGGTGCCGTACCCCATAAGCACATAGTCGGCAATGAACACGGGGATCTGGATGCCACTCACCGGGTTGGCGGCGGTGATACCGAGAAACACGCCCGTCTTCTCCCTACTGTCCATCTGGCGATCCACATCGCTCTTGGCCTGTGACAGCCGACGGTACGCGCGCACAGCATCGGCCGGAGAAGCATGCCCGCCCGACCACTGTGGTGATGTGCCGTCCGGCCAATTACCGACAGCCAACGTATCTACCAACGGGTGCTCTGGGGCCAACACCATGTAGGTAGCCCCGAACAGCGTGTCGGGCCGGGTGGTGAACACTTCGATGGGTCCTGCGGGTGAAGCAAAGCTGACTCGTGCACCTGCGCTGCGACCAATCCAGTTGCGCTGCATCAACTTCACCGGCTCTGGCCAATTCACCAGATCCAGATCCTCGATGAGGCGTTGCGAATAAGCAGTGATACGCATGTTCCATTGGCGCATGTTGCGCTTGAACACCGGGAAGTTGCCGCGGTCACTGCGGCCGTCGGCAGTGACCTCCTCGTTGGCTACAACAGTGCCGAGTCCTGGACACCAGTTGACGGGCGTCTCCGCCACATACGCCAGGCGGTGATCATCGATCACCTGGCGCTGTTCTATGACATTCAGTTCGGCCCATGGGCGACCATCAGGGGTAAAGCGCGTACCGTCGATAAACGACTGTTGTAACTCGGCGATTGGGCGCGCTGCGCCCGTTGCCGGATCGCACCAGGAATTGAACACCTGAAGAAAAATCCACTGCGTCCATCGGTAGAACGCCACATCGGTGGTGCGGATGGAACGCCGGGGATCGTGCCCCAATCCCAGACGACGCAACTGGCGGGTCATGTTGGCGATGTTGGCTTCGGTGGTGACCCGGGGATGCGTCCCGGTTTGTACGGCGAACTGCTCGGCCGGCAAACCGAACGAGTCGTAACCCATGGTGTGCAACACATTGTGACCAGTCATGCGTTTGAACCGGGCGAACACGTCGGTGGCGATGTATCCCAATGGATGCCCCACATGAAGGCCGACCCCGGATGGATAGGGGAACATGTCCATCACGAACAGTTTTGGCCGCCCCGATACGGCATCAAAACCCTCACTGAGTGGACCAACCGGGTTGGGGGTGTTGAAGGTCCCCTGCTCCAGCCACGTTCGCTGCCATTTGGCCTCGATGACACCCGCCAATTCCGCCCCGTAGCGTTCCTTGGGCAAGTCATCGGCGCCGGGTTGGACATGCTGGTCGGACATGGGCGAACAGGATACGGCCACCGGCACTCCCGCCCGGGCTGTATTGGCCGTATCACCTCGTATCCTGTGTCCATCATGAATCTGCCGAAGTCGAACGATCCCTGCTGGTGCGGGTCAGGCAAGAAGTTCAAGCGATGCCACAAGGACGTTGGTCCGGCAGCGCGCTTCATCCAGTCCGTAAAACCGGGCAGCGTCTCCCCCGTCCGTGCGGTGCCGGCCAACATCGTGCGGCCGGACTATGTGGACAATCGGGGAAAACCCAAGCGCACC
>JAYVGK010000419.1:0-6620 GCA_043772215.1 Acidimicrobiales bacterium
CCATGAATGGATGGGCGTGGGTGACTGGGTATACCGGCACTTCGACCAAATCGGGGGAGTTAGTTTCCTCCCCCACAGCGACCACAGTTACCAACAAGCACCATACCAAGAGTGCACGAGGGAGGATTATGAGGCGCTGAACGCCCGCATGCCTTCGTTCAACTGGGAGCAATTGGCTCAGTTTGAACGCGATGATGCGACCGTGAATACAAAGGAGCTTGCCTGCACTGCAGGTGTGTGCGAAATCCTTTAAGCGCCGGAAGGCCACCCTTCGGGGTGGTTTCAACAATTCTTCTATCCGGCAAAGATGACATCAAAAACGCACTTCTGCAAGACGATCGGCTGTTCACGCCACATCTTAGTAGACCAAGATTTCTGTATGGCATGTTCCTCGAAAGACCAAGGACATTCCCTTTCTGAAATCTACCCGGATCAGTACAAGTCGTTGGGCGACTTGACCGAACTTGATTCATTCGGGGTCAATCACCTTTTCCAAGTTCAAGATGCCTCCGGGTGTCTTCAATCCGCCATCACGAAACTGCTTCTCTGTAGCAACAGTACCTCCCCTTACCTGGAGGTGCGGCAAGCACGTGATGCCCTTACCCGTTGGCTTCAGCTCAATACAGAACAAACTACATGAACGCACCTGCATATCAACAGGGTCTCGACCCAAACCTAGTCAAAGCAATTGGGGGACGCCGTGAAGTTGACCCTACTGGCCTTAGCGCACACACGCCAGGTGCCAAGCTTGATGCTGGCAAGGTTCGTCCTGCATTGGTACTTGGTGGCTTTGCACGAGCACTCCGCGAAATTTCCAAAGTAGGTACTTACGGTGCTATGAAGTACACCGAGAACGGCTGGATGGAAGTGCCCAAAGGCATCGACCGGTATGACGACGCCAAGATGCGTCATTGGCTAGACGAGAAAGCCGGTATCGCGTGCGACCCAGATACGCAGCTGCTACACGCAGCACACGAAGCGTGGAATGCATTGGCTCGTTTGGATTTGTTGATTCGCAAGATTGAGCTTGCTACCTGATTGGGGCACCCTCCGTGTACTTTCACGATTCATTTACAAAAGGAACTCTACATGCCCGCCTTGTACGGCAACGTCTCCGCAGTACCCCTGGCACTTGCCGTTTTCCTGGCCTCAGACTACTACGATTACAACAGTGACCTGGATACGGTCAGTGCCACTACGCTGTTGAAACCTTTGCGCCAGATCATCCTTCCCAGCCGCATCTCAGCTGGGGAAGGGTTGGTGGATCTTGCTGCCATGATGAACAACCGCATGGGCGCAGCAATCCATGATGGTATCGAGAAAGCCTGGATCACAAACTACCGCACTGCGATGCAGGCACTAGGGTATCCCGATCGAGTCATTGACAAGATCGTGATCAACCCCCAACCAGGTTTCGATCTGGAGGACCGTATCCCCATTTACCTGGAACAACGACTCAAGCGCAAGACAGGTAAGTGGACCATCAGTGGCAAGTTTGACTTTGTCGGTGAAGGCCGTGTTCAAGACTTCAAGTCCACCTCGGTGTGGACCTACAAGAACCAGGTCAATAGTAAGAAGTACACCCAGCAAGGGAGTATCTACCGCTGGCTGGACCCACAGCTGATCACCCAGTCAGAGATGGACATCCTGTACATCTTCACTGATTGGAAAGCAGCAATGCAACGTTCAGACCCGAACTACCCACCTAATCGCTTTCTCAAGCAAACCTTTCCGCTCATGTCGTTGAATGAGACGGGTGCGTTCATTGAACGCAAGCTGCGTCTCATTGAGCAGTACTGGGATGCAAATGAGCAAGACATTCCACTGTGTGACGACGAAGAGTTGTGGCGCAGTGAACCGGTGTTCAAGTACTACAAGAACCCAACCAAGGTTCTCCGCAGTACGAAGAACTTCGATAGCGTACACGACGCACGTTTGCGACTCATCGAAGACGGTAGCGTTGGTTTGATCAAAGAAGTACCGGGTCAAGTCACTGCATGTAAATACTGCCCAGCGTTCGCTGCCTGCAGCCAGAAAGACGCCTTGATCGCTCAGGGCGACTTGTTGGTGTCTGCGTGATACACCACATCAACCACGAGAGAAGGAATCCATGAAACCATTTGAAGAAATGCAATACCACCCGACAGCTGAAAAGCTGGTGGGTATTCTCCGGGACCGGACACAGCGAGATGACTCACTGTTCTTTCGAATCATGGTGGGCTACTACTTCAGCCTGGCTGCAGCGCAGATGCGGTGTGTCATCGCAACGCCTGACCGTGGTGGCGATATTCCCGTCAACATGTACGCGCTGAACCTAGCCCCGTCTGGCTATGGCAAGACACTGTCATCGAACCTGATGGAAGAAGAAGTCCTGCTGCAATTCCGCACTCGTTTTATTGACGAGACCTTCCCCATCTTGGCTGAGCAAAATCTCCCCAAGCTGGCGATCAAACGTGCCAATCGCAAAGGTACTGACCCGGATGACGAGCTGGTGCGGGTGACTAAGGAGTTTGAGTCCTCGGGTGCCATGATATTTTCGTTTGACTCAGGTACATCACCCGCAGTCAAGCAAATGCGGCACAAGCTGTTGATGGCCAATGCTGGCTCCATGAATCTCATCATGGACGAAGTTGCAGCCAACTTGTCAGCAAACCAGGAAGTGTTCGCCACTTTCATCGAGCTGTTCGACAAGGGCTTGACCAAGGCAAAGTTGATCAAGAACAGCGCAGACAACGCTCGTTCGGAAGAGATCATCGGGAAGACCCCAGCCAACCTACTGATGTTCGGTGTGCCCAGTAGGTTGTTTGACGGCGCAAAGACTGAAGACGACCTGACGGCCATGCTCGACACCGGGTATGCACGTCGATGCTTTTTTGGCTATGTTCGCGGTAGTGCGAAGCGTCAAGTCCGTACAGCGGAAGAGATGTTCGAGCAACGAACCAATCACACCAATGACACCACTATCGGTGAGATGTCCGACCGGTTGGAAGGCTTGGCCGACATCATCAACGCCAACAAGCGCTTAGTGATCAGCAGAGAAACGTGCATCCTGTTGAATGAGTACCAATTGAACTGTGAGGCTCGGGCCAACAAGTTGCCTGATCACCAGGAGATCCAGAAGCGTGAGCTTTCCGAGCGCAACTTCAAGGTGCTCAAGCTGGCAGGGGCATACGCATTCATTGATGACGCTGCACAGGTCACCAATGAGCACGTTTTCAACGCCATCAAACTGGCCGAGGACTCGGGCGATGCGTTCAACCTGATGCTCACGCGGGACAAGAGCTGGGTCAAGCTGGCGAAGTACATCGCAGCGGTGGGCGCAGACGTGACGCAAGCGGACTTGGCCGAAGACCTCCCGTTTTACAAGGGAGGTCAGAGCGCCAAGAACGAGATGCTGACCAACGCGATCGCGTATGGGTACAAGAACAACATCGTCATCAAGAAGTCGTTTTCGGACGGCATCGAGTTCCTGCGAGGAGAAACTCTCAAAGCAACCGATCTATCGAGCATGGTGATCTCGTACAGCGATGACATGACCATCGGGTACCGCAACGAGCGCCCAGCGTTCGATCAGCTTCACAAGCTGACGCAAGCCCCAGGCATGCACTGGATCAACCACCACCTGAACGGCGGCTACCGCAACGAGGAGAACGCCATTGCTGGCTTCAACTTCGTGGTGATCGACGTGGATGGGACGATCCAGCTGACCACTGCCAAGCTGTTGCTCAAGGGTTACAAAGCCCTGTACTACACGACCAAGCGAAACACTGACGAAGTGAATCGTTTCCGCATCATGTTGCCGCTCAACTTCGAGCTGGTACTGGATGCCAAGGAGTATCGGGAGTTCTACAAGAATCTCTTGGAGTCGCTCCCGTTTGTTGCGGACGAACAGTGTGGGCATCGCTGCAAGAAGTGGCTAAGTCACAGCGGCCAGTGCGAGTACACAGACGGCGAACTGCTCGACGCCTTGCCATTTATCCCGAAAACCAGCAAGAACGAAGAGCGCAAGCAGCTCATGGACTCGCAACAGTCCATGGACAACCTCGAGCGCTGGGTCATCAACAACATCGGCGATGGGAATCGCAATAACATGCTGTTGAGGTACGGGATGATCCTGCTGGATGGTGGCTTTGAATTCGAAGCCATCCGAATGAAGGTGATCGATCTGAACAACAAGATTGCCGACAAGCTGGACGAAGCCGAGATCATGGCCACCATCATGATTACTGTTGCCAAGACATTGGCTAAACGCCCTTGAAATAGAGGTGCCCTCCGCGCACTTCTTTGACAAACTATGAAAGGTTCCAAAACTAATGAACACTCCTGACAAAGACACCATTGACGATGTCCTAAATCAATGCAGTGAGGCTGCAAATAGCGGATACAGCAAATTTCCTGGCATGACTTACGAGCAAGGCGTCGAAGCCGGACTTCGTTGGATGCAGGATGACGCCCCCAATCCTATGGAGGATTGAAGCATGAGTACCATCAACGACCACCTGGTTCTGGTGGGAGGTAAGTCTGCTACTGGAAAGTCCGCGTCCCTTATGGGACTGGCAAATCCAGAGGGCGTGATGTACCTCAACTGCGAGGCAGGTAAGCGCCTCCCATTCAAAGCCAAATTCAAGCAGTTCACGATCACTGATCCACTTCAAGTGAACGAGGCATTCGACCATGTCGAGTCTCTACCAGAGATTCACACGATCGTTGTGGACAGCCTGACCTATCTGCTCGACATGTACGAGACGGTTTACGTCTACGGCAGCTCTGATGGCCAGAAAGCCTGGGGGGATTTTGCTCAGTACTTCAAGGCGTTGATGCAGCAGAAGGTTGCTGGCTCAACCAAGCGGGTGATCTTCACTGCCCACACGGCTGACACGATCAACAAGACCGAGATGCTCATGGAGACAAAAGTCCCCGTGAAAGGTGCAACTAAGAATAATGGGGTAGAAAGTTACTTCTCGGTTGTCATCGCCTCCAAGAAATTGGAACTTAAGGCCCTGGAACCCTACAAGTCCCCACTTCTGAACATCACCCCAGAAGAGGAATCACTTGGCTTCAAGTACGTGTTTCAAACTAAGCTCACCAAGGACACGGTGAACGAACGTTTGCGGGGTCCAATGGGCCTGTTTGCAAACAATGAAACCTTCATCGACAACAACATGCAACTGGTGATGGACCGGCTACATGAGTACTACGCCTGATCAACCCAAACCAACCAACCCAAAAGGAACTACCAACATGTCTCTCCTGAAGAACCTGACCTCCGACGACTCCATTGCCAACGAAAAAGACTCTGTCGGCAGCGGCGGTGTTGTTGACTCTGCGCTGTACCTCTCCAAGATCAGCCTGGCCTACCTGACCAAGTCCGCTGGTGGTGCCACCGGCCTGGTGCTACATGCCAAGACCGATGCCGGTCGTGAGCTGCGCCAAACCCTGTGGATGACCTCGGGCACCGCCAAGGGTGCCACGAACTTCTACATCGACAAGGAAGGCCAGAAACAATACCTGCCTGGCTTCAATCTGGCCAACAGCCTGGCTCTGTTGACGGTGGGCAAAGAACTGTCGCAGCTGGACAGCGACACCAAGGTGGTTAACGCCTACTCGCCTGAAGCCAAGGCCGAAGTCCCGACCAAAGTTGAAATGCTGGTTGAGCTGCTGGACCAAGACGTGCTCATCGGTGTGATCAAGCAGATCGTGGACAAGACCCAGAAGACTGATGCTGGCGTCTACGTTCCCACCGGTGAAACCCGTGATGAGAACGAGATCGACAAGTTCTTCCGTGCACGTGACCGCATGACCACCGCTGAGATTCGTGCCAAGGCTACTGAAGCTGTCTTTGCCAGCACTTGGGAAACCAAGTGGGCTGGCAAGACCCGTGACAAGTCCAAGGGTACCAATGGCGCTACTGGTACTGCAGGTGCACCGCGTGCTGCTGCAGCCACGAGCAAGAAGCCAGCCACGAGTCTCTTCGCCTGATAACCCTGTGCCTCAGCAATGAGGCACATGTTTCTGATGAACGAGATTCAATTCCAGGCGCTGGTCGCCACCTTGCAGCAACAGCGTAACAACGCGCTGGATGCTGTTGCCCAATCGGAAGCTAAAGGTGCTGTATTGCGTGCTCGTATAGCGGAGCTTGAAAAACTCCAGGCTTCCAACACCATCGAAAAAATCACAACCGAATGAACAACATCACATCGCCAAACAACAGTGAAGTGGAAATCGAGCACATCATCCAAACCAAAGGGCTTACTGCCCCACGCATATGTCCTGCTGACATCGAAGCAAACATCAAGTTTGTGGAATATGTTAAGCATATCTCGGCAGGCGGCCAAGTGTTGCGGTGGGCAGTCATCACGACTGCCAGCGGCTTTGCAGTGATTGGGCGTCCAAGCGCCTCAGTCTCGCCTGAAAACGATGACGCTGAGGTTGGTGAACGCACCGCGTTGGCCAACTCCAAGTCTGAGTTGTGGCTCCTTATGATCTATGCACTCAAAGAGAATTTGTACATGGCGGCACAAAGCCTGAAGGAATTCAATGAACGCCGATAACACCATTGCGATTGAAGATTTGAACCAGTTCGTTGAGATCCTCACCGCTTGGCACATCGATAAGGTGGC
>JAYVGK010000420.1:0-1783 GCA_043772215.1 Acidimicrobiales bacterium
CGGACTGGACCTTCATGGAGCGCCATGCATACGGCGCCTATGAACTGCTCCGCGATCTTCGCATCGAGACCGATCCACGCGTATGCACTGCGCTGGCCTGCGCCCTGCTGCGCCGGGGTGGCCCAGACGTGTTTCTCGCCATCAAGTCGGTGTTCGACCGCGGCGAACAATCTTCTTCTCGGCTGCGTCTCACCGGGGTGTTGGCGAGTGGGCCACGATCGGCGAAGTCAATTTTGCGCTTCGCTGCGGGGTTCCTCGAAGGTAATGCCCGATGGGCAGATATTCGCGTCAAGTTGTCTCGAACGTCCCCGGTGACCCCATCGGGTTCACTCGACTACAACGTGGCGGTGTTGTTGTCCGACAACGCCCGCCTCGAAGCACGACTCATCGAGGTACAGACTCGACTTCGTCTGTTGGAGAATCGGACCCGCTCAGCGGATGGTGCCACATGATCAAGTTGGTGATCGTTGGCGGGGGCGGCCATGCCAAGGTGTGCGCCAGCGTGGCCGAAGCATCCGGATTGTATTCGTTGATTGGGTTCCTGGACCGGGCCGGGGACCAAGCTGCAGCCTCGCCGGTCATCGGCGACGACTCGTATCTGAGCGAGCTGTACACATCCGGTGTGCGGCACGCGTTCGTGGCGGTGGGCGACAACCAAAGGCGGCTGGAAACGGTCGAGACGCTGTTGGCGCAGGGTTGGATGCTGCCCACGCTCGCTCACCCCAGTGCAATCATCGCTCGTCGAGCCTCAATTGGAAGCGGGACATTGGTGGCGCCAGGGGCAGTGGTGAACGTCGACTCGACGATCGGGAATGCATGCATTGTGAACACCGGTTCATCGATTGATCACGATTGCGTGGTGGATGATGGGTGTCATGTGGCGCCGGGTGCCAGGCTGTGCGGCACCGTACGGCTGGGACGAGGCGCCATGATTGGGGTGGGTGCAGTGGTAATTCCGGGGCGCCGCATCGGGCAATGGGCGACGGTAGGCGCAGGGGCCGCGGTAATCGATGATGTGGCTGATGGAGTTCTGGTAGTAGGAGTGCCGGCCACTGCCGTGTACAAGAAATCGAAGGCAACGGGAGGGAAGTAGATGTCGACACCCAAGCGGTTTGTACCCGTAGCCAAACCAACGTTCCACGGCAATGAGCAGCGCTATGTGCAGGACTGCATGGAGACGGGTTGGGTTTCCTCGGTGGGGGAGTACATCGGGCGATTCGAAGAATCATTTGCCCGGTACTGCGGCGTACCTCATGCGGTGGCCGTTTGCAACGGCACCACTGCGTTGCATCTGGCGTTGCTGGCCATTAGCATCGGGGCGGGAGATGAAGTCATTGTGCCTACCCTCACGTTTGTGGCCAGTGCCAACGCCGTGAGTTATTGCGGTGCCACCCCCGTGTTCGTGGACTCCGACCGAGACACCATGAATCTCAGTGTCGAGGAGGTCCGCAAGGCAATCACTGCGCAAACCAAAGCCATCATTGCGGTCCATCTCTATGGCCACCCGGCCGATATGTGTGCGCTACGGGAGTTGGCCGCTTCGTCTGGTTTGACCTTGGTGGAGGACGCCGCCGAAGCGCATGGGGCGGAGCAGAACGGCCAACGTTCCGGATCGATGGGCGACATCGGTACCTTCAGCTTTTTCGGCAACAAGGTCATCACCACCGGTGAGGGTGGCATGGTCACCACCGCCAGCGATGAGCTGAACGAAACGGTTCGGTTGTTAAAGGGGCAAGGACAGGATCCCAAACGCAGGTATTGGTTTCCGATCATTGGCTACAAC
>JAYVGK010000421.1:0-4912 GCA_043772215.1 Acidimicrobiales bacterium
TTGACTCATGTCACTCGGGGTTCGGGGCTGCTGGACTCACCGGCATCGTCGCTGGCCATGTCCATCCGTATCGCAGTGCCTGCAGCCATCCTGGCCACCGTGTTGGGAGTGGTGGCAGCGCTGGTCGTGGGCCGTGGCATCGGTGGGCCGGTAATGGCAGCCGCGTTCGGGTTACCGCTGGCCGTGTCGGCGGTAACACTGGGATTCGGCTTTCTCATCGCCTTTGCCCGAGCGCCGGTGGCCTGGAGATCCAGGCCGTGGATACTTCCCGTACTGCAGGCAGTGGTGGCCATGCCATTCGTGCAGCGGATGGTGGAGCCCGCAGTTCGTCGCATGGACCCACGCCTGGCCGAGGTGGCAGCCACATTGGGGCTTTCGCCGTTGGCCGTATGGAGGCGGGTCCAGTTGCCGATCCTCGCCCGGCCCATTCTGTCGGGCGCTGGTATCGCATTTGCGGTGGCACTGGGCGAATTCGGGGCCACCACGTTTCTGGTTCGGCCCGGTACAGTGACCATGCCGGTGGCCATAGCCCGCTTGGCCGGCCGGCCCGGAGCAGTTCTGGCGGCGCAGTCGTTGGCGCTGGCCGTCGTCCTCGGCGCGCTTACCATCATGGTCACCGTGATGGCCGACCTGGCAGGACGAGAATCGCGCTGATGCTCCAGGTACGTGATGTGGCGGTGGCCTTCAACGGTGTCGCAGTGTTGAACGGGGTGGACCTCGACGTGGCCACCGGCGAGATCTGCTGTCTCACCGGGCCCAGCGGCAGCGGTAAGTCGACATTGCTGCGCGTCATTGCCGGGTTGCAAGTTGCCGATCGTGGGACAGTGGCGGTGGATGGCCAAGACGTCACGGCACTGCCCCCCCACCGGCGCGGTATTGGCCTGGTGTTCCAAGATCATGGGTTGTTTCCCCATCTCGATGTCAGCGGCAATGTGGGATTTTCGTTGCGCACCCGAGGCGTTGGCAGCCGACTGCGCGCAGTGCGAGTGGAGGAGCTTCTGGGGTTGATGGGACTGGAGGAGTTCGGGTCACGCCGAGTGTCCACGCTGTCGGGTGGAGAACAGCAGCGGGTGGCCTTGGCTCGGGCCCTGGCCGCTGCCCCCCGAGTGCTACTGCTGGACGAGCCGTTGGGGGCGTTGGATCCCTCCATCCATGACCGCCTAGCCGTTGACCTGCGTGCACTGCTGCGTGGCGCCGGTACCACCGCCCTGCATGTCACCCATGATGAACATGAGGCGGCACTGATCGGGGACCGGAGCGTCGACATCCGCCACCTCAGCCCAGGTATGCCTGCTTCACCCGTTCGTCATTGAGCAGTTCCGCAGTCAGCGGCCCCGCTCCTTGGCGCGCTGGGCCTGGCGTTCGGCCTTGTCGGCCAGGTACTGGGTACGCGCCCGGGCGCGCGCCCCTGGATCCCCGCGCAAGGCCAACAGAACATTGGCGGCAGCTCCCAAACCGCCCAGCACCAGCAGGAGCGCGCCGATAACCAGCAGCGCAGGCATACTGGCGCCGAACCCGAGGGAAAACACGATGAGGCCGGCTGCCACCAACAGCACCGGTACTGCTTGGATGATGGACGCCGGACGGGCCTCCACGTCGGGTGGCTGCTGGTACACCACCGCCCGAGCCACTGGTTCCGACGACATCGGGGGCGGCGGCGCAGGCGGCCACTGCCGCTGATCGTACGCGCGCCTACGATCGTGATCGGAAAGAACCGACCAGGCTTCGTTCAGTTCCACCATGCGCGTACTGGCATCGTCGGGCGCGTCTGTGGGATCAGCTGCGTCGGGATGAAAACGTCGGGCCAAAGTTCGATAGGCGGTTCGTAGTTCCGCAGCGGTGGCGTCGGGGCCAACGCCCAGAACGTCGTAATGGTTCATCAACCGAGGCAGAGCCGATGGGAACTACTTGGGAGGCATCCGGATGCCGCCGTCGCAACGGACAGTTTCACCGTTCATGTAACTGTTGGTGATGCACTCCACCACCATGGAAGCAAGCTCAGACGGGTCGCCCAGGCGCTGGGGAAACAGCACGTTCTTACCCAGGGTGGCTTTGAATGAATCGGCTGCATCGCCCTCGCCGTAGATGGGAGTGTCGATGAGACCAGGAGCCACCGTGTTCACTCGCACACCCACCGCCGCCAAGTCGCGAGCCACGGGCAGGGTCATGCCCACCACGCCACCCTTGGAGGCCGAGTACGAGGCCTGGCCAATTTGGCCGTCGAAGGCGGCCACGGATGCCAGGTTGCAGATGGACCCCCGCTCGTTGCTGGCCAGCGGTTCGGTTTGGCTCATGGCGGTGGCGGCGATGCGTATGAAGTCGAACGTGCCGATCAGGTTGATGTTCACCACTCGCTTGAACCAGTCCAGGTTATGGGCTGAGTCATACGAGCCGTCGCGTCCAACCGTGCGTGACGCAAATCCGATACCGGCGGAGTTCACCAGCACCCGCAGTGGGCCCATCTCCTTGGCCGTTTCCACGGTGGCGATGATGTCTTCGGTCTTGGTGACATCGCAGTGACAGAACGCCCCGCCCAGTTCGGCCGCCAGGGCCTGTCCCTTGTCGTCCTGTAGGTCGGCGATGACCACCTTGGCGCCCTTGGCGGCCAACAGTCGCGCTGCTGCTTCGCCGATGCCAGAGGCGCCGCCGGTGATGATTGCCGAACAATTCTTGATATCCATGGGCGGGCAAGTTAGGTGCTCGGCGCACGGTTGTCCCAACCAGAGTGCGGGGTTGTCCCAACCAGGGTGGCAGGATGCGGGGGTGGGGCTTGTGCGGACCAGTCGGCCTGTGCCGGTAGATGTGTGTCAGTGGACGTTTCCCAAACCGGGGCGTCGTAGCGACCGTGACGGGCTGTTGGCCATCGGGGCCGACCTGCGTCCGTCCACCCTGGTGCACGCCTACCGCCATGGCGTGTTTCCCTGGCCTCACGATGATGCCCCGCTGCCGTGGTTCTCTCCCAACCCCCGCGGCATCCTGCCCTTGGACCACCTTCAGGTGTCGAAGTCGCTACGCCAACGCCTGCGCCGTTGCGGCTGGACCACCACCATGGACCGGGCTTTTGATGAGGTCATCCTCGCCTGTTCGCAGCGTCCCGATGGATCCAGTACTTGGATAGAGCCGGCCATGATCGCCGCCTACGGGGAGCTGCATCGGCTGGGATGGGCCCACTCGTTGGAGGTGTGGGACGGTGCTCGGCTGGTGGGCGGCCTCTACGGGATGCTCCTTGGAGGGGTGTTCACCGGGGAGTCCATGTTCCATCACGAAACCGATGCTTCCAAGGTGGCGATTGTGGATCTCGCCGACCGTCTGTTGGAGGCCAAGGGGGCGTTTGTTGACGTGCAGTTGGTAACCGACCATCTCGCTTCATTGGGCGCCATTGCCATCGGCCGCCCCTTGTTCCTGGAGCTCTTGGCCGAGTGCCGTGACGATGAGGTGCAATTGCTCACCGCCGAACTCGACGTAGCCCGCCTCGCCATCGCATCTACCTCGACCGTGACGCATCGAGTCGAGCAAGGATCGCGCTGACCGCCAGCTGCGCTCCACTCGAATCCACCGGATTGAAAACGAGGACTTAATATTCATCGTCGGCACTTTGATCTCCCTACCATCAGAGTTGTCATGCCGCTCAGCCGCCGCTGTCAGCCGATGAGCAGCTCGACTTTGCGGTCTGGCTGAAAGGAAGTGGCGTCGTCGGGGGCGCGGCGTACCTATCGAAAGGATGAAAATGCAGTCAGGCAGGGAGAGAAAGATGGCTGACTTGTACTCAGAACAGGGAGCCTTGGTTGGCGTCGATGACTACCACTTCGGCCGCCGCCGCCAACGGGCCGCCCACCTGCTGGCGTTTTGACTGGGTGGCGGCGGCCACCACCGCCAACTCGTCCACCCGATCATTCATGGCATTGCCGCTATGGCCCTTGACCCACTGGAACCGGATCCGCCCGGCGTCCCCTTTGTACAACTCCACCAACGGCCGCCACAGATCCTGATTGGCCACAGGCTGCTTCTGCGAGTTCTTCCAACCCCGCTTCTCCCAACCCCGCCACCACCCATCCCGGAAACAATTCACCACATACGCAGAATCACTGACCACAGCCACCGGGCCATCGGTGATGGCCAGCAAGGTGGTGAGTGCATCAAACACGGCCCACACCTCCATACGCTGATTAGTGGACGCCGCCTCTGCTCCACTGCACACCGCACCATCGAGCCCGAGATCGGCACCGCCTGACGCCACTGCCCATCCCCACCCGCCCGGCCCAGGATTGCCCCGGCACGCCCCATCGGTGAAGACGACGATCTCAGCACTCATGCCCGGAGCTTGTCATCCCACCCGCGCGAACGTGGCGCGCACCCGAGCCCCCCGCTCGGCTCGGTCGTGCAGGGCCACCGTGCCACCCGCAGACTCCACCGTGCGCCGCACGATGTCGAGCCCCAAACCGGTAGACCCCACACCAGTGGGTCCCGATGGACCACCGGGAAGACCAACACCCTGGTCGTCCACCACCAACTCCACCTCATCACCCAGCGTCCGTACCCGCAGACGGAATTCCACGCCCTCGGCGGTATGGGAGAACACGTTGTCGATGAGCACATCCACCACTGCCGCCAAGTCCGACTCCACTACTGCCACCGGGTGAGGCCCCTGCTGCACATCAACGGTGAACACACGGTGCTGTTCCTCGGCCAATACCGCCCAGAACGCCGCCCGCTGGCGCGCCACAGCACCAAGGTCGCTGACGATGCCGAACCCGGCGCGCACGGGGCGCTGTGCATCACGGATGATTTGATCGATGGCTCGGGTGAGCTCCTCCAATGCGCGATCCAACCGGCGCTTTACATCGCCGTCGTCCACACCCGCCACCTCGGCCCGCAGTGCCGTGACCGGGGTCCGCAACCGATGAGAAAGATC
>JAYVGK010000422.1:0-5321 GCA_043772215.1 Acidimicrobiales bacterium
ACGGGACTCACCATCTGTCCAATACCAACAAAGGCTCGATAGGACATTGGTCGCTTTTGAAGTGCCAGCACGCCAAGGATAGATCCCCATGATTGGCCAGAGAGGTAGATCTGCGGTTGTTTGAATCGATTGCGCAAGTAGTCTGTGACGGCGATGGTGTCGGTAACTGCTCCAGAAACCGTGACCGTCGAGATCGGGTCGAGCTCCGGGTACGACCGTCCGGTACCTCGCTGATCCCAGGTAACAACAGTAAATCGCTCCTCCAGCAATGGGAGATGTTTGCGCATAGCGCCCATCTCCGAGCCCCCGGGGCCTCCGGCCAAGAACAGAAGTACTGGATTGCTAACACTCTGTCCTCGGATCATCATCGATAACTTGTGACCGTTCACGTTTACGGTCCGCAGTTCGGCGATGCTGCCCGGCAGCACTTTCCCGTCCGAGCCAACGATGGATGCAGTAGTGGCTGGGCGGGCTAGCCCAACAGCCAGGGCCAAAACTGCGGTTGATAGGAGTGCTGCCACGCCAGTTCGGGCGTAGCGACTGACTCGCTTGTTGCTCGTGACTGTACGACCATCGTGAACAGATCGTCGGGCAACACCTGCCCCCACCGACGCCCCCAACACCATTGGGATGAGCGACAAAGCAGCGTGAAATCCACGCCCAACAACGAATGCGAGTGTTCCGTAGGTACTGAAGTGAATCTTGTCGACGGTTGGTCCGGCGATATCGAGACGAGTGAACTCGAATACGGTGGCAAACGCCACTGGCGTTGTCAGCATCGCCCATCGAGAACGGGTTACCAACCCGGCCAGAGCACCCACCACCAGGCTGAGTCCAATCGACCACAGAGCCTGAGCGCTGGTGAGTGGACTACGGGGTGTCCACCATCCAGCAACCGCTCCCCACACAGCGGCACACCCAATAGCCGACGCCATTGCGATGCGCCGGTCACGCCACAACGGTTGCATGTTGCCGTTGATGCGGTCATGAATCTGTGACAAGAAGTGACCAACGCTGGAACCTTTTGCTGCGATTCTGTGCGTACGAGTATCAAGCGGTTTTGTCATGGGGTGTCTCGTAATTGGTGACTAGCGGATAATGAGGTTGTTTTGCACCGTGGACACACCACTGGCTGTCCATGCAGCTGCTTCAACCTGCTCGCGTTCCGCCCAAGAGGATACGGATCCGTCCAGTCGGACTTCACCGTCTGCGGACGTGACTTCCACCGTGTCGGCATCAATGTCTGCGTGTCGCCGTAGTGCTCCCACAATTCGATGGTGGATGTTCTCCGCTGATTCCATGTGTTTCAGCGAGATGTTGTTGACCACACTCTCGACGCCGGAGATGTACTCCACCACCCGGGCTGCGGCTCGGCGCTCATAGTTCCACTCCACGGTGCCGTCCAAGGTGGCCACCCCATTGCGGAGTGTGGCATGGACGGAGTCCGGGATCACGGTGTTCCATTGCAACGCGTGCTCCACGAACTCGGCAACCTCGTGGTCGGATCGGCCCGGAATACCGGTGCTGTTCACCACTATCTCGTCAGCAATGGCGCGCACTCCCTCGACCCGCTTGGCCGCTCGCACTGCAGCCAGGCGGCAACTCAGCTGTGCCACCGTTCCGGTGAGCGTTACCGCCCCTTCGGTCACGGAGACTCCGATACTGGCCGGCAAGATGGCTGGATCCCACAGCAGCTCTTCTTCCACGCTCGCCTGGAGATCGATGTTGGTGATTGTTGAAACCTCGGTTGTCATATGTCTGCCTTCCGCTTCATGCGGCGATCATCACCGCATCTCAAGCGTGGCGTTATTCCTCGGCCACAGCCAGGGCCTTTCGTCCCCACATGAGCGGGCCACAGGGTTCGACAGTGTCTAAGTTGGTCCTCAGCAAAGGGACCAACGACCCTGGCGCGGGCGCAACCGCCCATCGTTCACTGTGTGTCGAAGCACCATGGCCTACCTGGAGGCACAAATGAACACCATTACGTTGGACACCCTGCAGACACTCACTGAAATACGTGAGTCGCCCTGCGTTTCCATGTTCGTCTGCGTGAAAGGTGCCGCCCACGACCTCAGTGAGTCCAAGCTCGAGTTGAAGCACTTGATCCAAACGGCCCGCACAGAGGTGGCTGTTGGTTTGGCAGAAACTGAGAGCGACGCCTTGCTGGCCCCCGCCGAGGCGCTGCTTCTGAAGCAGTCTCTGTGGCCGCGTGAGGCGGGAGGAATGGCGTTGTTCCTGGCGCCCGGCCATGCCGTTCACGCGCGCCTCCCAGCACCCGTTCACTCCACCGTGACAGTGGGTGAACACTTTGAAGTTCTGCCCCTGGTTCAGGTTCTGTACCCGGACTGCAAATTCAATGTCTTGGCGTTCAGCCGAAACGCAGTGGCGCTCTTCGCAGCCACCCGATACACCATCGAGAGCGTTCACCTCCCGGATATGCCCGCGGGCGTGGATAATTCGGTGTGGCTGGGACGCCATGAGGACGCATTGGTCGAGGAATGGCACCAGGAGAGCCATGAGATGTTTGAACGATATCTCCGTGATATTGACAAATTGCTTCGTCCCATCCTGTTTTCCGGCGGGAATCCATTGGTGCTGGCTGCTGTCGAACGTGAAGTGAGCGAGTTTCATTCCATCTGCAAGTACCCCCACATTTGCCGCCCGGCGCTACTTGGAAACCCCGATGATCTCAGCGTGGCGCAGCTACATCAACGGGCGTGGGAGGTGGTTCTCAACCATCTCAAAACAACCCAGCAAGCAGCAGTTCTCACCCGCTTTGAAGACGTCGGTGGTACCAACCTGCGCTCGGTGCACATGACGGAGATACTCGAAGCGGCATCGGTTGGGCGAGTGGAGACCCTCTTGGTGCCGGATCCCGCTCACACAGGATTACGCGACGGTTGGGCCAACCGAGCCATCATCGAAACCCTGAGACACAAGGGCGAAATTCTGCTCGTTCCCGCTGCTCGCTTACCTGCCGAGGCATCGCTGGGGGCATTGTTCCGCTGGGCGCCGGAGACAAAGGACAACTATGCACGCTGATGGTTCGGTGCCAACCGACCCCCATGCCCGTTCGTTTCTGCGAACCAATATGGGGTTGATCTACCTGGCGGCGGCACTGGCAGTGCCTTCCTACATACTTTCAGTGTTGGTTGGCCTCAACCCAGCATTCACCACCGTTCTCCTTCTGTTGTTCGTCGGTGTGGTGTGGCTTCTGCAGCGTCGACAATCACGCTCCAATCCAGAATATCTGCGCAACTCACTCGGGAGCGTCACCGGTACCGGGGCGGTGGCAGCGGTTGCCGTCTTCGCACTCATCCAAGCCGTCCCGTACGGACGATCTCACCACAACGGTGCCATCGTGGCGGAGCCTGCCTGGCCCCAGGATCAGACGAGGTCATTGGTGGTACGGGCTTGTTTCGACTGCCATAGCAATGAAGTCAAGTATCCATGGTATTCGAACGTAGCTCCGGTCTCTTGGATACTCAGCCAACACGTCAGCGATGGGCGAGCAGCGGTGAACTTCTCCAACCTTGCCGTAGGCGGGGAAGGTGCAGGAAACGTGATCGAGACGATTCGCGACGGTTCAATGCCTCCAGGATATTTCACTCGTTTCGGCCTTCACGGGCAGGCCAAGCTTTCCAAAGCTGAGATCGCTACGGTAATTGCTGGACTGCGCCAAATGCCGGAGTTTCAGGAACGGAGCAGCGGGTGAGCGCAACTCCCTTTGCCCGACGAGTCGAATCAGTTTCGCTGGGCCTGGCGATCGTGGCCTTGGCTGGAGGCGGTGTCATGCACTTGGCCGGTGACCCTGGCACTGCGTCCGTCATATGGATCTCCGGTACCGCAATGGGGATTGGGTTATCAGGCTGGTGGGTGACCAGTGCTGCGCGCCAGCGTCGTCTGGGTGTCGATTTCATTGCCTTGATGGCGTTGATCGGCACGTTGGCCGTGGAGGAATTTCTTGCTGGTGCGTTGATCACTGTGATGCTGGTCAGTGGGCGTTCGCTCGAAGGGTGGGCGGCTGGGCGGGCGGATCGAGAATTGCGAGCCTTGCTGCAAAGTGGTCCGCAGGTGGCCCATCGCTATCAAGGGGGTGTGCTTTCCGATCCAGCCTTGGCTGAGGTGGCAGTAGGCGATCTCCTGCTCGTGCAGCCGGGCGAGGTGGTGCCCGTCGACGGCACCGTGAGAACAGGCCCAGCGGTGATCGACGAGAGCGCCCTCACCGGCGAATCGATGCCCGTCGAGTGCGCGGTGGGCGACGCCGTGCGTGGCGGTGCACTGAACGCGGGAGGTCCGTTTGACCTGCTCGCCACCACCGGCGCTGATGATTCCACCTATGCCGGAATCGTTCGCATGGTTAAGGAAGCTTCGGCGGCGAGTTCGCCGCTGGTTCGGACGGCCGATCGCTTCGCCAAAGTGTTCCTTGCCACCACCTTTGCGGTGGCCGGCGGTGCTTGGCTGGCATCGGGAGAGTTGAGCCGTGCAGTCGCCGTTCTCGTGGTGGCAACGCCCTGCCCGCTCATCCTTGCGGCCCCGGTAGCTATTGTCGCAGGTCTAGCTCGAGCGGCCAAACGAGGCGTTGTCGTCAAAGGCGGAGCAGCTCTCGAAGCACTTGCCGATGCTGACATTTTGCTGTTCGACAAGACGGGCACATTGACGAGTGGTCGACCCACTTTGGCGCAGATCATCTGCGCAGATGGTGTAGGCGACACAGAGGTATTGCGACTGGCAGCATCATTGGACCAGGTTTCCCCGCACGTACTGGCTTCCGCCATCGTGCGCGCAGCGCGTGATCGACAACTGGAACTGGTGATGCCAACGGATACCGTCGAGGTAGCTGGTTCGGGTGTAGGTGGCACTGTAGGAAGCCGCAAGGTCGCCGTCGGCAAGGGCTCCTGGGCGGGGGTCAGTGGTGAGGAGCATTGGGTATTGCAAGCTCGGGAGCGCAGTGAACTAGAGGGAGCGCTTACGGTCTTCGTGGGAATCGACGGGGTTGCTGCTGGCGCCCTCGTGCTGCGTGACCCCATCCGCCATGATGCGGCCCGCACTATCCGCCAGTTACGTCGCAGTGGGATCCGACGCGTCGTGATGGTGACTGGTGATCGAACCGAAGTGGCCGAATCAGTGGGTGCGCTGATCGGTGTTGACCACATCGAGTCCGAACAGACCCCCGCCGACAAGGTGGCCGTAGTCCGACGCGAAGCTGGATTGGGTCAGACGATCATGGTGGGCGATGGCATCAACGACGCGCCTGCGTTGGCCTTGGCAGGCGTCGGTGTGGCCATCGGAGCGCGAGGTGCCACCGCTTCATCCGAGGC
>JAYVGK010000423.1:0-20251 GCA_043772215.1 Acidimicrobiales bacterium
GCGCCGCCGGTACCGTGCAGTGATACGGGCACACCAGCTTGGCGAGCCACGCTCCCCAACTGGGCCACGGCCGAACCTGACCCGCGCGCGACCGCCAACGACAACTGCGGATGGGAGAACAGCGCCCAGCCGGTGGCTCGTGACGGGGAGTCCAACAGCCCCACACAATGGCGGGGCAGCCCGGCCTGGGCCAGCGCTGGCACCACAGCATGGCGCATGATGGCCCGTGCCGTATCGAGGGCGTCGCTCCCGATGCGAAACACCACGGTGTTGCCGCTACGCAATACGCCAGTGGCATCGGCGAACACATTGGGACGGCCCTCGAACACAAAACCAACTACTCCCAGAGGGGCGCGACGCTGCTGCACCGTCCACCCGTCGTGCTGCACAGTTTCGATGAGCGAATCTCGCAAGGAATCGGCCAGGCGCCAGGTGTGCAGGCCGGCGATCATGTCAGCGCGCATAGTGGGCGACACGATCAAGCGAGTGGTACTGCGGCCCTTGGCGCGGGCACTGGCCACATCACGGTCATTGGCGGCCACGATGGGCGCAAATACGTTGTCGTCGCTCAGGTGGGCAGCAAATGCTTCATAAAATGTGCTGATGGAGTCATCGGAAATTTCACCGAGTTGACTGAACGCGTGATGGGCGGACCTGACGGCAGTCTCGACCAAGCGCTGGTCCGACGATCGGATGTGGAGCAAACCACCAGAGGGGTCGGCCAGGAGTCGATCGCCGGGCGCAAACGCGGCCGCCAGGTCTGCCCCCACCCGCACGATGTGGTTGCCGCCCACCAGTACGGCCATACCCTCGGTGAGTTCGTTGAGTTGCTCCATGAAAAGTTGTCCGATCCAATTTCAGTCAGCCGGTGGCCACGACAGGGGAAGCAGCGCGAGTGGTGGCCACCAGCAGTGGCACGCCGATGGCCGCCAAGGCAGTGGCGATGACCACCACTACGCCGGGGCCGACGGCGTCAACCAAGACGCCGGTCAACGATGGTGCGGCAATGGCGCCGGTGTTGGCCGCCAGTAGCTGCCAACCTGCCATGCGCTGGGCGTGCTGCACCCCGATGCGAGTGGCGGTGGTGGCAAACAGTGCCGGGATGATGGGGGCCAGGCTGAGGCCGGCGACGAGTAGCACACCCACACACAACGCCGCCGGGAGCACCGCCAACAGCAGCAGTGCAGCCACGGCGCCGACGGCAAAGGCAGGAAGCCCCACGCGGTCGGCAAACACCGCCGCCCGTCGATTGGCCAGCACCAGCCGCCCGGTGGTGATGCCACCCCAGAACGCCGCCACGCCCACTGCTGCCACCCAATCACTGAGGTTGCGTGAATCTGTGAGATAGGTGTGGGCCCACTGCCCGGTGGTGACCTCGATGGCCACGAATGTGGCGAACAGGGCCACGGACAACAACGCCGGATTTCGGGCCATCGAGGTGGCACCGCTGACTCCTTGAACGTGGTGATTGATAGGCGGCCATGAATGACGGACTCGCACCGTCACCAGCAGCGCGCTGAAACAAATCAGCGCGCTTATTAACATGGCCGGACGCCAGCCCACCACCACCGCCACCACCAATGGACCCAACGTGGCCCCCACGCCGTACGAACCGTGGATGAGCCCGGCCCGACTGACATCGCCCAGGTTGGTGATGAACGCCGCACCCACCGAATCGAGCATGCCCGACGCCACCCCGACTCCGGCGACCGCCATCAGGAACATCGGCCATGAGGATGATGCCGACAACGCAACGCACAGCACGCTCAGTATTGCCATACCAGCAATGAGCGCCCTCCCCATGCCAAAGCGTCGGACAGAGAATCTGCCACTGGCGCATGTCGACATCCGTGACACGCCGTAGATGAACGACACCAGTCCCAACGTGCCCACCGACTGAGCGAACCGAGTACGTACGTCGGGCCAAACCACCCCCAGCATGGAGGCTGGCATGGCAAACGAGAGGAAGATGGACGCAGCCGAAAACACTGCCACACGATCAGAGTTGCCACCCACCATTGATCAGGCCCGAAAATCCAGGGCCACGTCGAGGATGGGCGCAGAGTGGGTGAGGGAGCCCACCGCCAAGAAGTCCACACCGGTGGCGGCCACCTCGGCGGCGTTGGTGATGGACAACCCTCCACTGGCTTCGATGAGCACCGTGGGCGCCGCCACTCGGATGCGCCGCACTGCTTCGGTCATGTCGGCGGGGCTCATGTTGTCGAGCAGGATCTGATGGGCCCCGTGGGAGATGGCGTCGTCGAGCTGCTCCAGCCGGTCGATCTCGGTTTGGATGATGAGGTCGGGCCAACCAGCAAACTTCTCATGCACACGATCCAACGCCTGACCCACCCCACCGGCCGCCAGTACATGGTTGTCCTTGATGAGTACGGCGTCATACAAACCAATACGGTGATTGACGCCACCCCCGCACCGAACCGCGTATTTCTCCAGCGCCCGCAGGCCCGGGGTGGTCTTGCGAGTGTCACGGATATGGGCATTGGTGCCGTTGACTGCGTCCACCCAGGCCCTGGTGAGAGTGGCGGTACCGGACAGTCGACACACCAAATTGAGCATGGTGCGTTCGATGGTGAGCAGCTCAATGGTAGGCGCGCTGATGGTTGCCACCACGTCTCCACGCGCTACCCGCTGCCCGTCGGCTGCTGTCAACTCCAATGCCAGAGGCGTGCCGATGAACCATTCGAGCGCAGCCGCCAATACGGGGATGCCAGCAATGACGCCTGAGCCTCGCACCACTACGTCAGCGGTGCTGCGAGCGTCTGGGGAAACGGTGGCGATACTGGTGATGTCATCGCCGCCATGTAGGTCTTCGGCCAGCGCCCACTCCAACACCCGCAATACGTCGAATGCTCCCAGATGGGCGTTAGCCAGCGCGCTTATTGTATTGGGCGAAAGGGCATGACCGGTCATGGTGTTTCCTCCAGGCTGCGCTCTTCGTGAACGAGCGAACCCTCATGGTTGAGATGGGTGACTATTCGAACTTTCCACCGTGGCGACGTGTCCGGGAAGTCGCTGCGCCAGTGCCCGCCGCGGCTCTCCTCTCGTAGTCGTGCCGCCGACACCAGTGCCCCGGCCAACAAGTGCAAGTTGGTGGCTTCCCAGTCGGTGGTGGAGCGTAATTCCGGCGATGCAGCGGGCTGCGTGGGGATGTCGGCGATGATGGCTGCGACCTCGTCGAGCCCCTCGGCCTCGCGGCGTACCGCAACATGGCGACTCATTTCGGCGGCCAAGATCTGGCGCTGATGGCCGGGCACCAGCAGTGCGGGAACGTGTTCGTCATCGGCGTCAAACGACATCAGCGCAGGCAGGCCCAGTACCAACTGCGCCCCCACTCGCTGGCCGTACACCAACCCTTCGAGCAGCGAATTGGACGCCAACCGATTGGCCCCGTGGACACCAGTGCACGCCACCTCACCAACCGCGAACAATCCGGGCAACGACGTATGACCATTGCGGTCTGTCCATACCCCCCCGCAGGCGAAGTGTTCGCCGGGGGCCACCGGGATCACCTGCTGAACGGGATCGATACCGAGACGCCGACATCCCGCCACGATGTTGGGAAAATGATGCAGCAGCTTCTCTTCGCCCAAGCCACGGGCATCGAGGAACAGGTGATCAACCCCCTGTTCGGCCATGAGTATGGACATGCACTTGGCCACCACGTCGCGAGGCGCAAGGTCACCAAGCGGATGGCGGCCGTCCATCACCCGCTTTCCATCAGCGTCGAGCAGTACCGCACCTTCACCGCGTACCGCCTCGGACACCAACAATTGTTGGCCTTCGGCACCGGGACCGTTCCACATGACGGTGGGGTGGAACTGCACGAACTCCACGTCGGCCACCTGGGCTCCGGCCCGTAGCGCCATGGCCATGCCGTCGCCCGTAGCCACCGGAGGATTGGTGGTCGAGGCATACAGCTGACCCAATCCACCGCTGGCCAACACAACCGTACGTGCGCGTACGATACCGCAGGAACCGGTGGTGTGATCGTCTTGGCTCACCACCCGCACCCCCACCACATGGCGGATGCCGTTGACCGGGACGGACCGCACGAGATCGAGGGCAAAGGCGTGCTCCATGACCTCGATGCGATCGTTGGCCGCCACCGCTGCCTGCAGCGAACGCTGGACTTCGGCTCCCGTGGCGTCGGCGGCATGCACGATGCGGGCCCGGCCGTGGCCGCCCTCGCGAGTGAGGGAGAGATTGCCAGCGGCGTCGGTGTCGAGCAGGGCCCCGAAACTGATGAGTCGGGCCAGTTGATGCGGCCCCTCTTCCACCAGGATGCGTACCGCTCGTTCGCTGCACAGGCCCGCCCCAGCCACCAGAGTGTCGTCGAGATGTTGCTCGGGGTCGTCGGCGCGGTCGATGGCGGCGGCGATACCCCCCTGAGCCCATGACGTGGACCCAGCGTCGAGTTTGGCTTTGGTGACTATGAGCACTCGGCCCACAGTGGCGGCGGTGAGAGCCACCATCAATCCGGCTACTCCGGACCCGATGACCACCACTTCCACTTCACGCTCCCAACTGGGTGGTGGTGCGGCCAGGCGGAGGGGGAAACTGCCCGCCTTGGTCACTCGCCCCCCCGTGATGAGTTGCCGATGGATATCATTCGCTCCACGGAACGCCGAGCTTTGTTGGCGATGTCGGTGGGGACCTCGATTTCAAAAACGTCATCGCGCAACGCTCGCAGCACTTTCTCCGGTGTGATCATCTTCATGTACAAACATGAGGCCTTGGCGTTCATGGGAATGAAGTTGACATTGGCGTTGGTCTTGCGGAGCTGATGAAGGATGCCGATCTCGGTGGCCACCAGCACTTCGGCGGCGGTCGAGGTTTCGGCGGCTTTCACCATGCCGCCGGTGGACAGCACCCGAGTACGTTCCGACGGCAGGTCACCGTGGCTCACCATCTCCAGTACCGAAGTGGTACAGCCGCATTCCGGGTGCACCATGATCTCGGCATCAGGATGCGCCGCCACGGTGAGACGGACATCGGTGGGAGAGATGCCAGCATGCACATGGCACTCACCCATCCAGATGTGCATGTTTTGCCGACCGGTTACCCGCTGTACGTGGGCACCCAAGAACTGGTCCGGTAGGAACAGGATTTCCTGGTCCTCGGGGATGGATCGCACGATGTCGGCAGCATTCGATGATGTTATGCACACATCACTTTCCGCCTTCACGGCGGCAGTGGTGTTGACGTAGGCCACCACAGTGGCCCCCGGATGCTGGGCCTTCCACTCCCGCAGTTGATCGGCAGTGATGGTGTCGGCCAACGAGCAACCGGCGGCCAGGTCAGGGATCAACACCTTCTTGGTGGGCGACAAGATCTTGGCGGTTTCGGCCATGAAATGCACCCCGCAGAACACGATGGTGGAGGCATCGGTTTTGGCCGCCACCCGAGACAGATACAGCGAGTCGCCAACGTAGTGGGCCACGTCTTGGATCTCTGGCACCTGATAGTTGTGGGCCAACACCACGGCGTCCTTTTCCGTCGCCACCCTATGGACCTCTTCGGCCCACGCCGCATACTCCGCCGTCGTCATGGCGTACTCAGCCCTACGATCGGCTGACTCACTGGGCTTGTTCATCTCGGTCCTCCGGGACGCCCACCAGTGGGCATCCGTGTCACCGTAGCCGCCCCCCTCCACTGTGGCCGCTCTCCTACTGGGAGCCAGTGATCACTACCCGGTGCCTAGGCCCGAGTTCAGATTTTGGAGTGGAACCCAGGCTGGGCGCCATCGCCCCCGAACTGCTCACCCATGGAGCGGCGCAGCATGATGTCCAACGCACACCACAGCGTCTTGGAAAATGGGTAGAAGGCGATGGGGGTGAGCGCCGCCGTGAGCCCGGCAGCCACGGCCAAGGCCACCACGGGCACGTCGGGCACGGTGGTGGCGAACCCAATGATCCACACTGCCAGCAGCGCCCCCATGGTGATGGCCAGGTTGATCATGAGGGCCCCCAGGAAGAACGCCTCCTCCCGCTCGAAATGCAAACCGCACTTGGGGCAGTCAGGCAACATCGTGAACCAGTGCCGAAACAGATGACCGGCACCACAACGAGGGCAGTGTTTGATAAGGCCACGTAGTAGTACTTTGCCCGAACTCGTCACGAAATCCAGTGTATGACTGCCTCCTGACGTTGTGGGACGGGTACGTCTCCCACTGGCCAGCCGATGTACAGGGCGGCCACGATGGCATCAGCGTAGGCAAACCCGCAGAGCGCTTTCACCTCAGGGGCATCGGTTACCGGGCCCGTTCCCCAAAAGCTGCACAGTCCCGCTGCTGTGGCGCCCAGCAGGATGTTCTGAATGCCGGAGGCGACCGCATCACGATCTTCCATTTTGACTGACTCGGGCGAATCGGCCGCTGATGCGCATCCCACCATCACTATCACCGGTGCCCGCAGATACTTCTCTCGGATCTTGGCCATGCGCTCATCGTCGGCCATGCCACGGCTGATGACGTACTCGGCGGTGCGGCGGCCCAACTCGGCCCTGGCCTCGCCGGTGATGACGGCAAAGCGCCACGGCTCGGTGAGATGGTGATTGGGGGCCCAAGCCGCCAAGGCGCACAATCCGGCCAACAGGTCAGAGTCCACCGGACGCTTGGCATCGATACGCAAGTTGGTGCGACGGGCCTCGATCAGGGCGGTGGTGGCCGCCAGCGAGGGAAGTGACGGAGAGGATGACGGGGAATGTTCAGACACGCGTCCCATCTTTGTCGATCGTCAGCGGCGATCTAGCGTCACGGTTTGCAACATCGCCCCGCAGGATCCAGCCGACCGGAGGACGCCATGGCAGACCGCTCGTTCCAGAACTTCATCAACGCCGAGCACGTAGATGCCGCCGACGGGCGCAGCACGCCGGTGGTGAACCCCTCAACCGGCGAGGTCTATGCCACTGCTGCACTATCGGGCGCCGCCGACGTGGACGCAGCCATGAATGCCGCCGCCGCTGCGTTCGATACGTGGCGAGACACCACCCCGGCGCAACGGTCGTTGGCGCTGCTGCGAATAGCTGAGGCGGTGGAGTCACGGGCCGATGAGTTCATCACCCTGGAATGTGAGAACACCGGCAAACCCATCGAGCTCACCCGTAGTGAAGAGATGCCACCACTGGTGGACCAACTCCGTTTCTTTGCCTCGGCAGCGCGGTTGTTGGAGGGTCGTAGCGCCGGCGAGTACATGGCCAACATGACGTCGATGGTGCGCCGTGAGCCGTTGGGAGTATGCGCCCAGGTGGCTCCGTGGAACTACCCCATGATGATGGCGGTATGGAAATTTGCGCCCGCCCTGGCGGCGGGCAACACCGTGGTGTTGAAACCCTCCGACACCACGCCCGCCTCCACTCTGCTGTTGGCCGAAGTGGCTGCGGAGTTCCTGCCGCCTGGTGTACTCAATGTCATCTGCGGCGACCGTGACAGTGGGCGAGCCATGGTGGTGCATCCGGTGCCGGCTCTGGTGTCCATCACTGGGTCGGTGCGGGCTGGCATAGAGGTGGCTCGGGCGGCGGCCGAAACACTCAAGCGGGTTCACCTGGAATTGGGCGGTAAGGCCCCGGTGGTGGTGTTCGATGATGCCGATATCGAAGCCGCGGTGGAAGGGATTGCCGTGGCGGGATACTTCAACGCTGGTCAAGACTGCACCGCCGCCACCCGGGTACTGGCCGGGCCGGGTGTATACGACAACTTTGTAAGCGCGCTGGCGGAGAGGGCGAAAGCCACCGTCACTGGGGGGCCAGACAACACCGATGCCTTTTATGGGCCGGTGAACAATGCCGGCCAACTGGAACGGGTGGCGGCCATGGTGAGCCGTACACCCAGCCATGCTCGAGTTGTCACGGGCGGGTCATCCGTAGGTGATCGTGGCTTTTTCTACTCACCCACGGTCGTCGCAGATCTTCGACAAGACGACGAATTGATCCAGAGTGAAGTGTTCGGACCCGTCATAACCGTGCAGCGTTTCAGTGACGAAGACGAGGCGGTCCGATGGGCCAACGGCGTGGACTATGCGCTGGCCTCAAGTGTATGGACCACCGATCACGGCACCGCAATGCGTATGGCCAAGCGGTTGGACTTCGGCTGTGTGTGGATCAATACCCACATTCCGTTGGTGGCCGAGATGCCCCATGGCGGTTTCAAGAAGTCGGGTTACGGCAAGGACCTATCCATGTATGCCATGGAGGACTACACCCGGGTGAAGCACGTCATGACCAACTTGTTGGGTTGATGGCGCATCGTCCTATGTCGCGCTCGTAGGTGGTCACGTAGTCTTGCGCTCGCCGATGAGGAGTTCCCGTCACCGGACTTAGCCCAACCGGTGCTGCATACGGACCGGTCCAGACAGCCGCCGATGACACATATTGGTTGACGGGAATACCGGCGGGGACCAGGGTGCGCGTGGAAGCCACTGGCCTGCCGACTGGCCACCGCCCCCCTGACGGCGTTGGCGGGTTTGCTGATCCTCGGTGGTTCGACCATGTTGCTGGCGGGTCGGCGCCGTCGCAAGGCGTAGTCGAAAGTCTTGAGGCGTGATCACCGTCTCGAGGCGTGATCAGCGTGGCAATGTTGCACAGTGGACGAGAAAGGCATTGGGGTCGTCGTCGTCCATGAGTTGCAGTGCCGCCTCGTACGGCCCGGGGTCGAGGCCTTGGGCCGACAACCATTCGTCGCTGTAGTACGTGTGCATATAACGATCGCCGTTGTCGCACAGCAGCGTAACTACCGACCCGTTGCATTGTGAAGCGCGCATACGAGCTACAAGCATCAAAGAGCCCCAGAGGTTGGTACCGGTTGACCCACCGGCACGTCGCCCCGTCATCTGCTCCAGCAGCCGCATACAGGCAATCGACGCAGCGTCAGGTACCCGGATCATCTCATCGACGATCTCCGGTACGAAAGAGGGTTCCACCCGGGGCCTACCAATGCCTTCGATGCGCGATCCACGGGGCAACGTGAGCGAAGCGTCTCGTGTGTCGAAATAGTCAGCGAACACGCTGTTGTCCGGATCCACCACACACAACTGCGTGTGATGACCCCGGTATCGCACATATCGACCCATGGTGGCGCTGGTACCACCCGTTCCGGCGCCGGTGACAATCCACTCGGGCACCGGAAAGCGCTCGCGTGCCATCTGTTCGAACACCGACTCGGCGATGTTGTTGTTGCCCCGCCAGTCGGTGGCTCGCTCGGCGTACGTGAACTGATCCAGATAATGACCGCCACTCTCATCAGCCAGTCGAGCCGCCTCGGCGTACACCGTTGACCCATCGTCCACCAGATGGCAGCGGCCGCCTTGACGCTCGATGAGAGCGATCTTCTCGGCCGACACCGACCGGGGCATCACCGCTACAAATGCCAAACCAATGAGTTGAGCAAAGTACGCCTCACTCACCGCAGTTGATCCCGATGATGCCTCCACCAAGGTGGTGCCTTCGCCAATCCAGCCATTGCACAGTCCGTACAGGAACAACGAGCGGGCCAATCGGTGCTTCAGACTTCCACTGGGGTGAGTGGATTCATCCTTGAGATACAGGTCCACGTTCCATCGCAGTGGGAGCGGGAAGCGCAAGAGGTGAGTGTCAGCAGAACGTTGAACGTCGGCGCCGATGGCCTCTATGGCGGCGTTGACCCAAGCTCGTTCGGGAGCGCAACCGGTGTGGATCATGGCCGCAGGGTACCGGTTGGCCGACGTCGCAATCACCGGAACACGGCCACCACCAGAGCAATGGCCAAGTGGGCCTCAACCGGCATCAGTCGATGGACTCGCTCTCAGCGGAAGCAACGTGTTGGATCGGTTGGCAGCATTGGGGGCGGGCCTCGTATTTCTCGGCGCCACCCTGCTGTCGTCCACTCGTCGTCGACACTCTGATTTCCGAGGCTCTTATGCAGAAAGTGCCTCGGACCAGGGGTCGAGGCACTTCAGAATCATAAGCGCAGAGGACTTACTCCTCGATGTAGTACTCCATGCCGAGATGAGTGATGGGGTCTTCACCCATGATCCATCGCAATGTGTTCTTCAACTTGGTGAGTTGGATGAACAGGTCGTGTTCGGGATACAGGCCCGGCGCCGTTTGTGGAGCCTTGTAATAAAAGCTGAGCCACTCTTGGATGCCACCGAGACCGGCGCGCTGCGCAAGATCGCTGAACAACACCAGGTCGAGGGCCAGCGGTGCCGCCAGTATGGAATCCCGGCACAAGAAATCGACCTTGAGCTGCATGGGATAACCCATCCAACCAAAGATGTCGATGTTGTCCCAACCCTCTTTGTTGTCACCTCGGGGCGGGTAGTAGTTGATGCGCACCTTGTGAAAGATGTTTCCGTACAACTCGGGGTTTTTTGACGGTTCGAAGATGTGCTCGAGCACACCGAGCTTGGACTCTTCCTTCGTCTTGAAGGACTCCGGGTCGTCGAGCACCTCTCCATCGCGGTTGCCCAGGATGTTGGTGGAATACCAACCGGCCACACCCAACAGGCGGGCCTTGAACATGGGGGCCAATACCGTCTTGATCAGCGTTTGGCCGGTTTTGAAATCCTTGCCGCTGATGGGCACCTTGCGTTCAATGGCCAAGTCACGCAGCACCGGTATGTCTACAGTGAGGTTGGGGGCACCGTTGCAGAACGGGATGCCTTCCAAAATTGCTGCGTAGGCGTACAACATGGACGGAGCGATGGTGGGATCGTTGGCGTCGATGGCCTTCTCGAAGGCCTCGAGATTGTCGTGGGTGGGTCCGGGCTCCAGGAAAATCTCGGTGGAAGCCGCCCAGATCATCACCATTCTGTCGACACCTTCACGCTCGGCGAATGAGTGGATGTCTTGACGGATGCCGTCGAGCATGGCCCGTTTGTTGACCTCTTTGACATTGGGGCCTTCGAGACGCTTCACATAGTGCGAGTCAAATGCCGCAGACATCGGACGCACCGACCGCAGAATGTCCGATATCGGCTCCAGATGTTTGGTCTCGAGCACTCCGGCCCGGGAGGCGGCCACATAGGCGTCATCAGGAAATGGATCCCAGGCGCCAAACACGATGTCGTCGAGGGAGGCGAGGGGAACGAAATCGCGGATGAGTGGTGACCGGTTGTCGGTGCGCTTACCGAGGCGGATGGTGCCCATCTGCGTCAACGAGCCAATAGGAAGAGCAATACCCTTTCGAGCCAATTCCACCCCGGCAATGAGTGTGGTGGACACGGCACCGAGGCCGACGACGAGGACGCCGAGTTTTCCAGCAGTGGGTCTGACGGTGACAGGGGACGGGGTCATGGGACGTGACACTCCTCGAAGGGGCCGAACAAAGCGGGACATCAGAGGGTAGCGGCCGGTTGCGACGGTAGGAGCAGCGCAGCCCCAGTGTGTGGGCCGGTTGCGACGGTAGGAGCAGGGGCCGGCGTACGGATATGACTTCGGGCTACCTACGAGGACGCAACGCACCCCGGATCCCGAGTTCCTGAAGCAGGGGATGCAGGTCATCGGGCCCTAGCTGGCGCCATTCGCCGGCAGCGAGACCGGCGACCGTAAGTTGCAGAATCGACCATCTCACCAGCCGGAGAGTGGGTAAACCCACTGCTGCCGTCATGCGCCGTACCTGGCGATTGCGACCCTCCGTGAGCGTCACCTCTAACCACGACGTGGGCACGTGAAGTCGGTGACGGATTGGTGGGTCTCGGACCCAGAGCAATGGCTCATCGGACAGCAGGCGGACCTGAGCCGGCTGTGTACGGACATCGTCGAGCACGATGCCGTCCGCCAGGCGGGTGGCCTGGGCCGGCTCCGCCACGCCCTCCACCTGCACCAGGTAAGTACGAGCATGAAAAAACGAAGGATCCAGAAGCCGAGTGGCAATTCGAGTGTCATCGGTTAGCAGGAGGAGCCCCTCGGAGTCCCGGTCCAGTCGACCCACCGGGTACACACCGGGGACATCAACGACGTCCGCCAGGCAGCGTTGCCCATCCTTGGCATTGCCAGGCAGCGTGAAGCGGGTAACCACGTCAAAGGGCTTGTTGAGCAGGATTGTGACAGCCACAGGGTGATTCTGGCTGGGCGCTGGTGGGTGATGCGCCAAGGTGGCCCGCAATCCGCCATCGCGGAGCCACAGCGACGGCCACAGGGGGGCTTCGGCTCATGCTCGGTAACGCCCCAGTACCGGGAGGCGCGACGATAGGGGTATGGCAGAAGTCAGTGGTGGTCTCAATGTCCTCGGGGGACCAGTGCAATCGTGCTCCACTGACCCCATGACCGGATATTTTCGCGACGGTTGCTGTCAAACGGGACCCGATGATGTGGGGAGCCATACGGTGTGCGCAATTGTCACCGCCGAGTTCCTGGAATTCTCCAAGATGGAAGGCAACGACCTGTCCACCCCGCGTCCTCAATGGCGATTTCCGGGATTGAAACCAGGCGACGGATGGTGCGTGTGCGCCTCACGTTGGTTGGATGCCTATGCGGTGGGCAAGGCGTGCCCGGTGGTACTGGGGTCCACCCACGAACGCGCTTTGGACATCGTGCCCCTCGAAGCGTTGCGTCGCCACGCCGTGGATCCCGACACGGTGGCCGACATTTAAGTATGAGCCGAGGCGGCCCGGGTTACACCATTTCCAAACGGGCGGCGATGGCCTTGCCGATCTCCAACGATGCCGTGGCGGCTGGCGACGGCGCATTGATCACATGGAGGGCCCTACCGCGTTGCACAAACGCAAAATCGTCCACCAATGATCCGTCAGCATTGAGGGCTTGGGCCCGTACGCCTGCGGCCGCTGGCTCAAGGTCGCGTTCTTGCACCGCAGGCACCAGTTTCTGGAGCGCCTTGGCAAAGCGGGCCCTGCTCAGGGAGCGAGCCATTTCTGATGCGCCGTACTTCCAATATTTACGAGCCAGCTTCTGGAACCCGGGAAACATCAGCGTTTCACGCAAGTCTGTGTAGTTGCGCTCCCGCCAGGAGTATCCCTCCCGGGCCAACGCCAGCACGGCGTTGGGGCCGGCATGCACATGACCATTGACGCCCTTGGTGAGATGGACACCAAGAAAAGGAAAGCGCGCATCAGGAACCGGATAGATAAGTGCGCTTACAAGATGGGTTTTGCTGGCAGCCAACTCGAAATACTCACCCCTGAAGGGCACAATCTGCATGCCCCCAGCGCCATCAGGGCCACTGATGGCGCGTGCCACTCGATCCGACTGCAGGCCCGCACACGACACCACCCGTTCGGCGATGATGTCACCCCCATCGGAGTGGATCACCATGCCTTCGCGACGATCCGTGCCCGATTGCACCGCCGTGCCCAGGCGTAACTCCGCTCCTGCTTCGATCAATTGGCGCACCATCACCGTGCATACACCCGGATAGTCAGCAATTCCGGTGACCTTCACGTGCAGTGCCGAGATGCCAGCGGCGTGCGGCTCCAATTCGCGCAGCCGGGCCCCGTCAATACGCTCGATGGGGACGTTGTTGGCGGCGCACCGCTGCTCCAAGTCGGTGAGCGGGCCCAGTTCATCGGGCGAGGTGGCCACCACCACCTTGCCGCAGATCTCGTACGCCACCCCGTTGTCTTTGCAAAACTCCACCATGGCCTGGCGCCCCGCGGTGCAGAACCGGGCCTTCTCCGAACCCGGCTTGTAATACACACCGGCGTGGATTACTCCGGAGTTGCGGCCCGTTTGATGACCAGCCACGGAACCCTCCTTGTCCAAGATGATGACCCTGGCACCCGGCCGCGCCGCCAAAACCGCACGTGCCGTGGCCAATCCAACGATGCCCGCACCCACCACGACGAGGTCGGCTCGCTCACTCACGTTTTATCCTCCACAGTTGTGCACCAAGGCCCAATGACACCGTAAGCATCGACACCTCAAGCAGTGATCTGGAGAGCACCGGGCGTGGTGGCGGACCCTGCCGCATCGACCGTGGCAATGATGCCAGCATCGTGACCGGTACCGAGAAGCGTATGGAGCAGGTCCTGGGCCCGATCAGGCGCTACACACAGAGCCAGGCCGCCCGAGGTCTGGGGGTCAGCCAGCAAATTCATACTGCGTACCGGATCGGCCAACGCAGTGACATCGGTGAAACGGGTCACGAATTCCAGGTTGCGGGTGGTGCCGCCGGGGATGAATCCCTCATCCAGCAGCGCCGATACCCCTTCGAAGAAAGGAACCGACGAGAACGCCAGCGTGATGGCGACGTCACTGCCGAGCGCCAACTTGTGGAGATGGCCGAGCAGGCCAAAACCGGTGATGTCGGTGCCAGCGCGCACCCCATGGGCGCGCGCCGCCAAGGCAGCGTCATCGTTGAGTCTGGTCATGGAGGCCACCGCGGCCGCATGAAGGGCACCGATACGCCCTCCGAACGCAGCATCAGCGACAGTGAGGCGCTTGGCTGCGGTGGTGACGATACCGGTGCCGATTGGTTTGGTCAGGATGATGACGTCACCGGGTTGGGCGGCGCTGTTGCTGATGATGCGATCCGGATGAATATCGCCAATCACGGTCTGTCCGAAGAACGGTTCGACCGAGTCGATGGTATGCCCACCTACTACCATCCACCGGCCCCGTTCTGCCACTTCCGATGCACCTTCGAACACGTCGGCCAACAGGTCGAGAGACAGTTGATCTCTGGGCCAACCGGCGATGTTGAGAGCAAACAACGGTTGACCGCCCATGGCGTATACGTCGCTGGCGGAGTTGGCGGCGGCGATGGCGCCCCACGTCCGGGGGTCGTCCACGATGGGGGTGAACACGTCCACCGTTGCCACCATCGCCCGGTCACCTGCGACGCGCCACACTGCGGCATCGTCGCCGGTGGCGGTGCCGATGAGGAGATCCGGATGACTGGGCATGGGCAATCGGCGCAGCACGTGCGCCAACTCGGCAGGTCCGAGCTTGCAGGCTCAGCCAGCGCCGTGGCTGTACGCGCTGAGACGGACGGCAGGTGTTGTCATGACCCCGAGTTAAGCCGAACTCCGCATCGTCAGCGCGCCAGGAACTCCACTATCAATCGATTCACTTCATTGGGCCGCTCAACCTGCATGAAGTGCCCGGCCCCCGCCACGACGTCGATCTGGGACTGCGGGTGCGCCAAGGCGGGGCGGGCGTTGTCGGCCCACTCCACCCCGATACAGCCATCGTCGGACCCATGCAGATAGAGCGTTGGCTGCGCAAGTGGTGCATTGATCGACGCCTGGATGGAGTCAAGCGCCGGGTCACGCAGTCCCGCGCCCAGCGAGGCCCGGTAATATCCCAATGCCGCCGCCAGGTTCTCCGGATGGCGGATTGCGTTCTTCACATGCACCAGCTCATGGGTGGCATCAAAGCCGGGTGACCACTCGGCCCACAGATGATCGATGAAGGCCAGATCGTTCATCGGTACCACGAGGTCTGACAAGCCATGCTGGAAGAAGAACATGTACCAGGACCGCTGCAATTGCACTGGATTCAGCAGTGCCGTACTCATCACCGCACCAGGAGGTACGGCCATACCCACCACCTTGGTCCACAGTTGCGGCGCACTGTTGGCCGACCCATAGGTAGCCAGTGCGCCCCAGTCGTGACCAATGATCACAGCGTCTGGTCCGGCCCCCAATGCGGTGTGGAGCGCCACTGCGTCTGCAGCCAATGCCGCAGTTTGGTATAGCCCGGTGTCCGGGACGGCGGTGGGGGCGTAGCCACGCATGAATGGCGCCACCGCGTGATATCCGACTTCGGCCAGGCGTGGGAGCAGGTGCCGCCACGACCAAGCCGAGTCCGGAAAACCATGCAGACACAGTGCCAATGGGCCGTCTCCACACTCGAGCGTGGCAAACGTGACACCGTTGGCCGTGACGCTGCCCTCGGTGATGGTGTGGTCAGTTCCGGTCATGGTTGATGCCTACCGCACTGCCGTGCCAGGTGCACGCGGGAGTTACTTGAGAGTGAAATTAATTTCCGCAGCGGGCGGTTGGAAGGGTTGTCGAACAGGAGAGCACCATGACAACTGCCAACATTGACGTTCGCCGGGCCAACAGCCGGTTCCGTACCAACATCGGGTGGTTGGACGGCAAGCACTCGTTCAGCTTTGGACCGCACTTTGACCCCACCAACGTTGGCCACGGCCTCCTCTTGGTGTCCAACGATGATGTGGTGCGCGCCGGTACCGGTTTTGATACTCATCCCCATCAGGACATGGAGATCGTCACGTGGGTGCTGTCGGGTCGTTTGGAGCACAAAGACTCTGAAGGCAATCGAGGCGAGCTGTATCCCGGCCTGGCCCAGCGTATGAGCGCTGGTACCGGCATCTGGCACTCGGAAATGAATCCGTCCAGTAACGAGGACGTACACCTCGTACAGATGTGGATCCAGCCCGATACCACGCGTATCAAGCCGGGTTATGAGCAACTCGACATCAACTCCGAGCTCGACAAAGGTGGCTTGGTGCCGATTGCTTCAGGCCGAGGCCACGATGCTGCCATCGCCATCCGTCAACGCGATGCCGTGCTGTGGGGTGGTCGTCTGCGCGCAGACGAAGTGGTGAGTGTGCCTGATGGTCGCCACGTCCACCTGTTCGTGGCCGAGGGTCAACTGCACCTCGAGGGTGCCGGTGAACTGCTCGTCGGCGATGCCGTGCGCCTCAGTGGGGTCAGCGGCCCCACGGTGACGGCCGGCCCCGACGGCGCCGAGGTGCTCATCTGGGCCATGGGCTGACGATACGAGCCTGACGCCGAGAGACTCAGTCGGTGGCCAAGATGGTGTCCAATGCCAACTTGGCCATGGCCATGAAACCAGTTTGGCGTTCCTCGGCGCTGAGCAGTTCGTGAGTGAGCAGATGGTCGCTGACGGTGGCCATACACAGCGCCCGGGCCCGCTCCTTAGCGGCAATGAGATAGAGCGCAGCGGCCTCCATCTCCACCGCCAAGGTGCCATAGGCAGCCAGACGCATGGTGTCTTCCAGATTGTCGTCGTAGAACGAATCGCTGGTGTAAATGGACCCGACGTGGGTATCCAACCCCCGTTCGGCGGCCAGCGCAGCCGCAGCCACCGCCATCTTAAAATCGGCAGTGGGAGCGAACTGGAGCCCGTTGAACATGCGACTGGTCATACTCGAATTCGTATGCGCGCTGAGTGCTATGACGATATGGCGCAACTTCACCTCGTCGAGCAGAGCGCCGCATGATCCCACTCGGATGGCCGTACGGACCCCGTAGAAGCGCATCAACTCTGTGGCATAGATGGAAATCGACGGCATCCCCATACCCGTGCCCTGAACCGAAACGCGCCGTCCGTTGTAGGTACCGGTGTACCCCAACATGCCTCGCACTTCGGAGTAACACACCGGGTTGTCCAAGAACGTGGTGGCGATGAGCTGGGCCCGCAGCGGATCTCCGGGGAGCAGTACAGCGTCGGCGATGTCACCGGCATCGGCGGCTATGTGGGGGGTGGGAACAGTCACCGTTCGAGATTACCCCCGGGCGTTGGGGCCCCCGACCCCGATGATCAGGCATGATGGCGTGGTGCAGGCAGCCATCATCTACGAAAGCCTCACGGGCAATACCCGTTTGGCATCCAAATACATCGCCCACGAGTTGCAGGCGCATGGACACAGTGCGGTGGCCATGGCAGCTGACCGGGTCGACCTCGATGTGGTCCAACGAGCAGACATGGTGGTGCTCGGTACGTGGGTGCACGGGGCGTTCGTGGTGGGGGCCGGCCCGGCGTTGTTCAAGTTACGCAATGCCCCGGCCATGGCCGCCAAGCCCGCCGTGGTGTTCTGCACCTATGCGTTGGCGGCGGGCAAGAGCCTCGACAAGCTCACCCGGGCAGCCGAGTCCATGGGGCTCACCGTGTTGGGCGGCATACTCATCAAGCGGGGTCACCTCCAAGAGGGGGCCGAGATATTGGTGGATCGCCTACTGGCCGGATTACCCACGGGGGGCATGCCCGTTCTCGTGTCGCGCTGACTGGCTCAGGTTGGGGCGAAGGTGAGCGGCACCCGCTCCGGACCCCACACACCGAAGCTGGCGGGTTTCCAGGTGACCTCGCCGTCAATGGCCAGTCCGGGCATGGCTCGCGCCAACAGCGGCAGCGCTTCCTGCAGTTCCGCTCGGGCCAGCGATGCGCCCAGGCAGTAATGGATGCCCGCACCGAACGTGGCGTGGACATTGCCGGGTGGGCGGGTGATGTCGAAGCGCTTGGGATCCGGGAAGGCCTCGGGATCAAAGTTGGCGCCGATGAAGCTGGGCAGGATCAGTGTCCCCTGGGGAAACATCACACCGTTGAACTCGAGGTCCTCGGGGGCAAAGCGGCCTGAGCCGCGCACTGCTCCCAAGAATCGCATCGTCTCTTCAACTGCGTTGTTGGCCAACCCCGGACGCTCAGCCAGCATGGCCCATTGATCCGGATGCTGAGCCAGTAGGGCCACACTGCATCCGAGTTGATTGCGAGTGGTATCGGTGCCCCCCACGATGACTGCTTCCACCATCATCACCAACTCCTCGTTGCTGAGCCGGTCGCCCGCCTCCTCAGCAGCAATCAGCGCAGTGAGGAGATCGTCTTGCGGGTCGCACCGCCGCCGTTCCACCAACTCAATGACGTAGGCACGGATATTGTCACGCGCGCTTATGATGATGTCGATGTCGGCGGCGAGATTGTTGTTGAACACCCGCAACAGATCCGGGGCCCATTGGCTGAACAGTTTCCAGTCTTCTTTGGGGGCACCGAGTAACTCACACATGATGGGAATGGGATACGGCTCACACACATCGGCCATCAACTCGGTACGTCCGGTACCGGCCACCGGGGCAATCAGAGAACTCACCACGTCACGCATCACCGGTCGCAGACGATCGGCGGCTTTGGGCGAAAATGCCGAAGCCACCAACCGACGAAGTCGAGCATGGGTGTCACCCTCGGCCGACAGGATCGACTCCGTCCGGGTGGGCTGATTCCAGCGCGGATCATCAATCTGACCCTGGCCGATAAGACGCACCGCCGAATGGAAACGCCGATCACGCAGAAACGCTCCGCCTTCTTCGTAGCGGGTGATGACGTAGCCCAGCGGCGTACGGGCCAACCAGTGGTGACTGCGGGCATCGTCAAGGGCACCCATCATCTGGGACCGGTCGGCCATGGCCAGGAGGTTCAACTCGGGAAGTTCCAGGTCGTTGACAGGAGTGCTCACAACCCCGAACCGTACGGCGTGTGCGGCCAGTGAGACAACTGGGTAGGGTGCGCCATCATCCACATCGGGGGAGAACATCGTGCTGGCAGAGTTGGCCGCAGCAGTCAGGGAACGTCGGATCAGCCCGGTGAAACTCGTGGAGGAGGCGTTACGGCGGATCGAGCGTGATGACCCTGCGCTCAACGCCGTGGTGCGTCTGCGGGGTGACGAAGCCTTGGCCGAGGCCGCTGCGCACCCGTGTGAAGGACCCCTGGCGGGCTTGCCGCTGTTGGTGAAAGACATGGCGCGCTGTATCGGCATGCCCACCACGTTTGGCACCACGTTGTTTGCTAACGCCGAGCCCGACACCATTGATGACATCGTGGTGCAACGCCTCAAGCAGGCCGGCGCCATCGTGGTGGGCAAGACCAACACGCCGGCGTTCGGCCACACTGCAGTGACCACCAATCTGCTGTTCGGATCCACGGGCAACCCGTGGAATCCCGCCCAGTCACCCGGAGGTAGCAGTGGAGGATCGGCGGCGGCGTTGGCGGCGGGCATGGTGGCACTCGCCACCACCAGCGATGGCGGAGGGTCTACCCGCGGCCCTGCGTCGGCGTGTGGATTGGTGGGTTACAAACCCACCATGGGCGCCATCGGGCGCAATGTGGCACCGCGTTGGCTGAACTTCTCCACCATGGGAGTGGCCGGTGCCTCGGTAGCGGATGTGGTGCTGCACGCATCCGTGGTGCTCGGCGCTGCCCGTGGTGATGTGCTGAGTCTGCCTACGGGCTCGGTGTCGGCTCACCCGGTTCGTCCCACTCGAGTGTTGGCGGTGCGTACGTTTCGCGAAGACGTCGACAGTGTGATCGAAGAGGCATTCGATGCCGTCTGCGCGCTTATCTCTCAGGAGCTGGGAGTACCGGTGGAACGGGTGGAGTCTCCGTATCCCACTGATGGCGTACTGCCGTGGTTCATGGCGTCGAGTGCGGAACTGGCTCAGTCGCTGAGTGCATACGAAGATCGTTGGTCCGAGCTCGATGACTCATTGCGATTTCAGCTCGGTATCGGCAAGACGGTGACGGCATCGGACTACATCGCTGC